>JAISKU010000156.1 GCA_031261245.1 Oscillospiraceae bacterium
CCGTTTTTCGCGGCCGCAATGCGCCCTGCCGCCGCCCGCTCCATCATTTTCGCGCCGCCCTCACGGATATCGTCCGCCGCATCGTCACCGTCGTGCCGCGCCCCGGCGCGCTCTTCACCTTCAGCCTGTCCATGAAGCTCTCCATTATCGTGAACCCCATGCCGCTGCGCTCGTCGCCGCCCGTCGTGAACATCGGCTCGCGTGCCCTGTCGATATCCGGAATACCGAGCCCCCAGTCGCGCACGACGATCTCAATCGCGTTGTCCGCGAAAATCCGCGCCTTCACGAGTATTTTCCCGAGCGTGTCCGGATACGCGTGCACGATGCAGTTCGTCACCGCCTCGCTCACCGCCGTCTTGATGTCGCCGAGCTCGTCGAGCGTCGGGTCGAGCTGCGCCGCGAACACCGCCACCGCCGCCCGCGCGAACCCCTCGTTCACCGAGCGGCTCATAAACTCAAGCTTAACCCCGTTTGTCTCCTTCATATGTACCGACCTCCTTAAACCGCCAAAGCGTCTATGTCCACTATGCCGCCGATTCCCGCCGCCGTAATCACGCGCAGCGGCTGCCCGCACGCGCCCGCCACGCGCATACTCCCGCCGAGCTCCTTCATCCGCCGCAGCGCCCGCAGTATCACCGCGATTCCGGACGAGTCCATGAACGTCAGCCCCGCGAGCTCAAGCACGCACGCGCTCGGCAGGTACGTCTCGACCGCCCGCTCAAGCTCCCGCACGGCCGCGCGCGCCGCGTGGTGGTCGAGCTCACCGCAAAAGCTCAGTGTAAGTATTCCGTCGTCAAACGACGCGTCTGTTTTCATCGTCTTGCGCCTCCTTGCCGCTGCCCCGCAACTTGATATTATATGCATTGTAATTTGAATTATGCGCGGAAATTGTCAATTCTCTCCGTAAAACTCAAATTTCTCAAAATTTCAAAAAAACTATTGCGTTCCCCGCTCAAATGTGCTATATTTATTTGCACATGTTCAAAAGCACGGGAGGTGATCGTAATGAAGGAAGGAATCCATCCTGACTACAAGCAGACGACGATAAGGTGCGCCTGCGGCGAAGTCATTGAGACGGGAAGCACAAGGCAGGATATAAAGGTTGAAATCTGCTCCAAATGCCACCCCTTTTATACGGGCAAGCAGAAGCTTGTCGATACAAGCGGGCGCGTTGACAAATTCAACCGGAAATTCGGCATTAAGCAGTAACCCCAACGCTAAAAAGAGGCCCGCGCTTCAACGGCGCGGGTCAAGTTCTATTTGGAGGTGCCGCACATGTCCTTTATAAAAGTGTCCCCGAAAGACGTAAAAGGCAACATCATCGACCTGACGGGCAACGACTGGATGCTCATCACGGCGGGCGACGCCGGCGGCTTCAACAGCATGACGGCCGCGTGGGGCGCGGCGGGCTCGCTCTGGGGCAAGGACGTCGCGTTCTGCTATATCCGCCCGCACCGCTACACGTATGACTTCATGGAGGCAAACGACTATTACACCCTCAGCTTTTACCCCGAAAAATACCGCGACCTGCTCGGCTTTTCCGGCACCTTCGGCGGAAAGAGCGGCCGCGACATCGACAAGGTCGCCGAATCCGGCTTCACGCCCGTATATGCGGACTGCGGCGCGGTATATTATGAGCAGGCGGAGCTTGTCCTTGTGTGCAAGAAAATCTACGCCGACGATGTAAGACCCGATAAATTCACCACGCCGGTGCCCGCGGACATGTATCCCGACAGGGATTATCACCGCATATATATCGGGGAGATAATCGAGGTTCTGGAGAAAAAATGACCGAAAACGAAGCCCCCTCCCCCGAAAAAGCCGTCCTCGCGGGCTTAAACGCCGAGTCGATGGACGTGCGCGACCACTCGACGGACGAGACGCTTGACGAGCTGGAGTCCCTGCTCGAAACCGCGGGCGGCGTGTGCGTCGGCCGCGTCCTGCAAAACCGCCACAAGCCCGACCCTCGCACGTTCATCGGCGACGGCAAGACGCAGGAGCTAAAGGCGCTTATTGAGGCCGAGGAGGCCACCCTCGCCGTGTTCGATAATGAGCTCTCGCCGTCCCAGACGCGCGTGCTCGGGGAGGAGCTCGGCGTGCGCGTGATCGACCGCTCGACGCTCATTCTCGACATCTTCGCCGACCGCGCCTCGACGCGTGAGGGCAGGTTGCAGGTTGAGCTCGCGCAGTACAAATATCTGCTCCCGCGCCTGACGGGCATGTGGGGGCATCTCGTGCGCCAGACTGGCACCTCCGCGCCGATAGGCACGCGCGGCCCCGGTGAGACGCAACTTGAGACCGACCGCCGCCACATCAGACGGCGCATCGCAAAGCTCGAGGAGGAGATCGACGAGGTCATGCGCGTCCGCGCAACCCAGCGCCGCGCCCGCGAGAAGAACCAAATCCCCGTCGTCGCCCTCGTGGGCTACACGAACGCCGGGAAATCCACGCTCTTCAACCGCCTCACAAACGCCGGAATCCACGCGAACGACCGCCTGTTCGACACGCTCGACACTACCACGCGCCGCGCGTATATCAATGAGACGTCCGAGGTGCTCGTCGTGGACACCGTCGGCTTCATACGCAAGCTGCCGCACCATCTCGTGGACGCGTTTCGCGCCACACTCGAGGAGCTGAAATTCGCGGATCTCATTCTCCACGTTATCGACGCCTCAAACCCCATGTGGCAGGAGCAGGTTCGCGTCACCGAGGAGCTCATCACGCAGCTCGGCGCGGGCGAGACGCCGCGCATAGAGATTTTCAACAAGTGCGACCTCATCAACGCGGATATCCGCCCGCGCGGCAACAACGTAGTGGAGCTCTCCGCCGTCACGGGTCACGGCGTCCCGGAGCTGCTGTCGCTTATAGAGCGCCTTCTCGGCCTCGGCGTACACCGCGTCACGCTGCGCATACCCTACGCGAAAAGCGCGCGCGTGGATGAGCTTTACAGCGCCGGTTTCGTCGCCGAGGCGAATTATCTCGAGGACTGCGTGGAGATAAC
>JAISKU010000161.1 GCA_031261245.1 Oscillospiraceae bacterium
TATCAGGGCGACACGTCGCACTCGCAGGAGGGCAACGGGCTCGGCCTCGCGCTCACGCGGCGTGTTATCGAGCTCGCGGGCGGGCAGATAAAGGTGGAGAGCGAGGTCGGCAGGGGGAGTAGGTTCAGTGTGACGCTGCCGGTTTGATTATTACTTGGCAGGGGTGGCAATGAGGGGCGAATAAATAGGTAAAAGCGCCGCTTTGCGGCGCTTTTACCTAGTCCAATAACGTATCCAATAAAACGTCAACACATTTTCGTTGTTTCGGCGACAGTCGCCTAAGCGCGTCAATAATGGCAATTTCGTCCTCGGACAATCCGTATTTTCCAAGCGGCTCTATGCGCTGCCTGTTATTTGTCGCGCCCACAAGAAAGTCGATTGAGGTATCAAAAAAATCCGCTAACAGCTTAAGTGTTCGTATATCAGGCTCAAAGAACCCGTGTTCGTACCTGTGTATATTTTGCTGATTCGTAGCGATATGTTCAGCGAGCTTTTGCTGACTTATTCCGCGCTCCTCGCGGAGCTTTTTCAGATTCTCCATATAATCACCCCAACTGGTATCATAACAAGTTAGGCATTCTTTTAATAAAAGCGATTATGTGTTGACAAAACATATTATGTGTTATATAATGAAACAAACAACAAAATTTAAGGAGAATTTTTATGGCACTCATTAAATGTCCTGAATGTGGGCAAGAAATATCAGACAGAGCAGATAGCTGCCCAAAGTGCGCATACCCGATTGCCGGCACCCGCTCAGATGGGAAGGTAAGGATTAAGATTTCGATTCCTCCAGACGGGGGATTATATATTGTACGGATTTTTGAAGTTGCCACAGAGCGGCTATTGGCTGAAGGGCGAGCGGGCGGTATATTTGAGTTTAGTGTAACAAGACCAACAAGAATAAAGTTTTGTGGTGTGATAAAAAAAGAACAACTAATAACAACTGTTGATGCTACTGGCGGTGGTAGATATAATGCAACTTGGAAAATGGGATTTTTCTCGCCTGTTATAGGAGGTTGCTCGAAAGTTGATGTAATTGATAGCGATTAACAAGCTTCCGGTCTTTATAGGTGCACATATAGATAAACTGGGAAATACAGCCGAAAGGAGGAAATCATTATGAAGAAATTTATAAAGGTCATCTCCGCGGTGGACGTGGGATTAGTTACATTGTAGCTCTTTCTACTCTGCCTTGGAGTGACCGCTCCGCTATGGTTCGCCATTGCGGCTTGTGCACTTGATTTGTGCACTCGTATCTGTCAACTCTGGCAGGAAAAGGACTAATCATCCTGCAAAAACCGGGAGGGAACGCCCGGTTTTTTGTTGCCTATTACACGGGTTCCGCAACCTGCAAACAAAAAAACAAAGCCCGCAAGTGCCGTACAGGCACTTGCGGGCTTGCTTAATGAACAGTTTTAATCGTTTACACCACGATCTCATATCGCGCGATGTAGTTCTCCTGGTCGTCGAACGGGAGATGCGTGAAGTACGCGGAGAAACCCGCGATGCGCACGATAAGATCCTGATAGTCCTGCGGGCTCTGCTGCGCCGCGCGCATGATCGCGGTGTCCGCCACAGTGAAGTGGAATTGGATTCCGCCCATATTGAAGAACGATAAAATCAGCTCGCGCACTTTGGCGGTGGCCTCCTCGCCGCGGACGGAGTTCGCGTCGAAGCGCAGGTTGATCGCGCCGCCGCACCGCGCCTTGTTCCACGGCAGCTTGCCGACGCTTTTCACATACGAGAGCGGGCCGTTTTTCACGGCGTCCGGACGCGGATCCGCCGACGGGGACAGCGTTTCACCGGTTTTTCTGCCGTCGGGCGTCGCCCACGTGCGTTTGCCGCCGGCGACCCAGTATAGGTCGAGTATTCCCATGTTCACGAAGCCGTGGTTTGGCCCGGGGAGCGAGTTGCTGTAGCCGAGCCAGAAATCGGTGACCCACGCGGCCAATGCGTCGGGCTCATCATTGTCGTTGCCATAGAACGGCACCTCGTTCAGGATTCTCTGGCGGAGAAGCTCTTTCCCCTCCCAGTTGGTGACGAGGGCGTCGTACAGCTCACGCGTGGACACGGTTTTGTCGTCAAAGCAGAGCTTCTTGATGGACATGAGGCTGTCCGTGACCGTCGCGATGGCGTTCGTCATCGTGCCGGTGCCGTTGTATTTCGCGCCGCCCCAGGTGACGTCCTTGCCGGAGTCCATGCAACCCTCCGTCATGACGGAGACGGACGGGGCCGGCCACTCCGTCTCAAACACGAGCGCGGCGAAGTGGTTGAGTCTGCCCATGTTGTCCAGGCCGACCTTTGCCTGGCGCACGAATTCGTCCTGAAGCTCCTCAAAAGTATCGTATTCGTAGAGTTTTTTTGTCGGCGGGCCGCTCTCAACGCCCGTCATGGGGTCAAAGTTCCCGTGTATGACCTTTTGCAGCGTTTGCAGCATACCGGCGCCGCCGCCGAACATTCCGCAGTTGGAGGCCATCGACCACTCCATGCCGCTGACGGCGGGCTCCACACACCCGAAAACGCCGTAGCGTCGGGCGTCCTCTATCGGCACGCCCTTATCGAGCAGCTGCTGAATTATGGCGTCGTCGTTGTTGAACTGCGGCAAACCGCCGCTGCGCTTGCTGCAGGCGATGCCGAGCTCCCAGATGCGGTCGGGCGTGTCCTTGTTGATGCGCAGCGCGAGGCTCGGCTCCGCGACGCGCATACGGTAGTAGGCGAGGAGGAAGAGCTCCGTCGCGAGGTTGTAGTCGCCCGTACCGTCCGTCTTTTGTCCGCCGAGGGTGATGAGCGAGCCGGCGGCGATGTTCTGCATTCCGCCCTGAAGGTCGAAGAATATTTTGCCGTTCGCGTGAGCCTCAATGAGCTGGTCGTTGTCGGGCTTGGGGAACATGATGATCTGGTTGCCGATTTGCAGCAGGAACGCGTCGGCGTACTCCTGCGCCTCTTCGAGCGTTATCGTGCCGTTGCTGATATCGTTCTCCGCGAAGCCGCCGGTGCAGCTGTCGATTAGCGCGGGGGAGTCCGCCCAGTGCACGCCCTCCGCCGAGAGGAGGTTTTGGTAGAAAAGTATGATTTGCAGGCTCTCCCAGAAGTTTCTCGCGGGGTTTTCGATGATCCAGTCGCAGGAATCAGCCATCCGCAGAAGCTCGGCGCGGCGCTCCGGCGTCGCGGTCTCCGCCTTTTCGCGGCAGGCGGCGGCGTAGCGCTTGCTCATGAGAATGAGCGCGTCGCACGTTTTGACCATCGCGCGGTAGAACAGGTCCTGCTTGACATTGTCGCTCGTGGTGTTCTTTTTGATTTCGGCGAGCTTGTTCAGCGCGTCCTGACGCACCGCGCCGAAGCCGACGAGCACGGCTTTTTCATAGTTGGGGTTGAAATGCCCGGGGTACGAGCCGTTCAGGAATTTTGCGAACTGGCCCATGGGGCCGTCGAAGAACTCATCCGGGAAGAGGCCGCGCGCGGTCGAGGCGATGTCGTTGTCCTCCCAGAAATCCGCCGCCTCAAGCAGGTATACGCGCTCCTCATCAGACACCCAGATGCTGCCCGGAACCTGCCACGCGGCGCGGAAGCGCTCATCCGTGTCGCCGAAACAGCCGCGAAGCCAGCTTTGGGACGTCTGCTCAATGTCGAAGTGTACCGTGCGGGTGTGCGGGCCCGCGTCGCCGAGAAAAACATCGTCGTCGTCAATGTTGATCTCACGTGTGGCGCACCACTCGTAGAGGTAGCCCGCGCGCTTGAGCAGGGGGTGCTGGTGCGCGTGCGTCTTGTAGTACTCCGTGAGGATGCGGTTGCGCTCAACATTCAGATGCAGATCCTTGTTGATGCGCGCCCGTTTGTCACGTAGCCCCTGGATGCGGTTTGTGATGGGTACGTCGAATTTTGTTGTGGTAAGCATAATTTTCTCCTTCTCGCGCCGGCTTTGACGCGTTTGTTTACTAATATAGCTGGCAGTTGAGCCCGGCGCCCTGAAACAGCTCGAGCGTTTTCTGCATGAACTCGTCGTCAGGCGGCTCAACGTTCGTCAGCTTGTACGTCCAGCCGATGCGCTCATACTTCATGCGGCCGGTCTTGTGGTACGGCAGGAGCTGTACGAGCTTCACCGCGTCGCCGAGCGAGGCGCAAAACTCCGCCGTCGCCAGCAGATTCGACTGCTTGTCGGTGAGCTTGGGGATTACGGGGACGCGGATTTGCAGCGCGCCGCCGCGCTCCGCGAGGAAACGCGCGTTACTCAAGATAAGCTCGTTCCCGACGCCGGTGAGGTTCTTGTGCATCTGCGAATCCATGTGCTTGATGTCGTACAAAAACAGGTCGATATACGGCAAAATCCTCCCGAACAGCTCCTCGGGCGCAAAGCCCGTGGTGTCGAGACAGATATGTATTCCGCTGTCCTTCAGCTTTTTCGCGAGGTTGAAAGTGAAGTCAAACTGCGCCATCGCCTCCCCGCCGGAGATGGTTATGCCGCCGCCGTTTTGAAAGAAGCCGCGATCCTTGATGACGCGCGCGAACACCTCGTCCACCGTGGTGTCCCAACCCGCGGCGTAGAGCGATTTCGGCAGGCACACCTCGGTGCATTTCAGGCAGCCGGTACACTTTTCGCGGTCAATCGCGACCTTTTGGATCATGTCGTCGCGGCCGAGCGCGCGCTCCGGCGCTTTTTTTGTGATTGCGCCCACGGGACAGGCGTTTATGCACGCGTCCTCGCACACGTCGGTGCCCAGACACTTTATCGGCAGGCAGCCGAGCTCAAACTCATGGCGCTGTGATTCGGGGCTGTGGCACCAGAGGCAGCGCAGGGGACAGCCCTTTGTATATACCGTGGTACGGATACCCGGCCCGTCGTGTACGGCGTAGCCCTGTATGTCGTATATATGTCCGGTTGCGTTTGTATATTCCACCGCAGACCTACCTTTATAACTGTATATTTGTATATAGTATAACAAACCGGCCGCCGTGTGTCAATTATATTTGTGAAACATATTTAATACCACGGACTCCATGAAATAGAGAAAAGCGCCGCCCCGTAAAGGGCGGCGCTTTCATTTTGACGTAAAAGCTTATGATTTGAGCTTTGTTATGGTCGCGGCCAGCGCCGGCAGAACCTCCTTGACGTCGCCCACGATGCCGTAGTCGGCAAAGTCGAATATGGGCGCGTCGGGGTCGCGGTTTACGGCGATGATGACATCGGAGCCGGACATGCCGGCGAGGTGCTGTGACGCGCCGGAGATGCCGCACGCGATGTACAGCTTCGGCCCGACGGTTTTGCCCGTCTGCCCGACCTGGTGCGCGTGGTCAATCCAGCCGGCGTCCACCGCGGCGCGTGACGCGCCGACGACGCCGCCGAGCGCGTCGGCGACAGCCTGCACAAGCGCGAAGTTCTCCGGCTTGCCGAGTCCGCGCCCGCCGGAGACGATGATGTCGGCCTCCTCAAGGTTCACGGCGCCCTCGGCGGCCGCCTCAATCTTCTCAACCAGCGCCGTGCGCACAAGGCTCGCTGGAACGGGGAGCGCCTCGTTGATGATCTCCGCGCTGCGCGCCTCGTCGGGCTCACCGCGCTTGAAAGCGCTCGGCCGGACGGTGCCGATCTGCGGGCGCGCCTCCGGGCACTCTATGTCGGCAAGCAGCTTGCCGGCGTAGGCCGTGCGCGTCCACTGCACCGTGCCCGTCGCGGCGTCGATGTCGAGACCCGTGCAGTCCGCCGTCAGGCCGGTGTTCAGCCGCGCGGCGAGACGCGGGGCGAGATCGCGCCCGATGCCCGTTGCGCCGAGGAGAAT
>JAISKU010000164.1 GCA_031261245.1 Oscillospiraceae bacterium
ATGAGCACGCCGTCGCCGAAGGTCATGTTTATCGTCGGGGTGCCGAGCGTCCTGCCGAGGCGGTACCCGTAACGCACGTAGTCGGTGAGCACGTGGGGGTGGCCGAGATACTCGTTCGCCGCCGTGAGCTCTCCGTCCGTGAGCAGGCCGCGAATGAGCGTGGAGCTTGAGATGACGCCGTTGTGGCGCACGGGTGCGATGACGTCGCAGCCGACGCCGAGCTCGCGGCACTTGGCCCGGAGCTTGTCCGAGTCGCCCGCGCCGTTGTGACCGAAGCGGTGATCCTGACCCGCGACGAGGTGGCGCGCGCCGAACTCCTCGACGAGGTAGGTGACGTAGTCGTCCCACGTGATGGCGGCCGCCTCGCGGTCAAAGTGCAGGAAGATGACGTCCTCAATGCCGAAGATGCGGTGGATCAGGCCGGCGCGGTCCTCGGCGGAGTTGATGAGCGGCACCTTTTTCCCGGTGACGAGGGCGAGCGGGTGCGTGTCAAACGTGATGACAGACGGCACGAGGCCCGCGTCCGCGGCGACGGCGATAGCGCGCTCCAGGAGCGCGGAGTGGCCGATATGTACGCCGTCAAAAAAGCCGAGCGCGATTGCGCGTTTTTTTTGTGTCATGTTACCACCTGTGCAGTGTCGCCCCCATGGGCGACCATTTGTATTTTTGCGGGACGCCGAGGACGGCGTCCCCTACTTGATGAATCGTTTTTCCAGCTCGCCGGACGCGGCGAGCGCCGCGATTTCTTCGAGCGTGAGCGAGTTTTCGATTGTGAATTCGCCGACGCGCGTGCGGCGCAGCGAGGACATCGCGCCGCCGACGCCGAGTTTTTGCCCGACGTCGTGGCACAGCGAGCGGATATACGTGCCCTTTGACACGACGAAGCGCAGGAGCCAGTCGGCGTCCGCGCCGCCGAGAATTTCGGCGTCGTACACGGTTATGGGGCGCGCGGGGCGCTCCACCTCGTCGCCGCGCCGCGCGATTTTGTACAGCCGCTCCCCGCCGATTTTGACGGCGGAGTACATGGGCGGCGTCTGGAGCTGTTCCCCGCGAAAGGGTTCGAGCGCGCGCTCCAAATCGGCGCGGGTGACGGCGGCGGGAGCATCCAAGAGCGTGTTGCCCGTCGTGTCGTACGTGTCGGTGACGACGCCGAGGCGCAGACCCGCGACGTACTCCTTATCCGCGCCCTCGTAGGTCGAGATGAGCCGTGTGTACTCGCGCGAGATGAACACGGGCAGCAAGCCCGTCGCCATGGGGTCTAGCGTGCCGCTGTGGCCGATGCGGCGCACGTGCGTTATGCCGCGCAGCTTCGCTATCACGTCGAAGGACGTCCAGCCCTCCGGCTTATCGACGAGGAGGATTCCGGTCAAGCGGGGTCACCGGGCAGAAAGTCCGCGAGCACCGCGACGATGCGGTCTTTTATTTTCTCCGCGGCCTCATGGCGGGCAAAGCCGGCCGCAGCGGAGTGTCCGCCGCCGCCGAAGCGCGCGCAGACGTCGTTTGAGTTGACCCCGGGCGCGGAGCGCACGGAGACCTTGCAGTCAAAGGGGCCGGCAAGCTCGCGTATCGTGACGCCGACCTCGACCCCGGCGACGGAGACGGGGATTGCGGCGACGTTGTCGAGGTCGTCCTCGTCGGCCCCGGCGCGCTGCGTCATCTCGTTCGTGATGATGACGACGGCGGCGCGGTTGCCGTAGAAAAACTCCATCTGTGAGCAGATCACGCCCTCTATGGCGATGCGGCCGCGCGATTTCGCGCGGAAGAGCACGCGGTTGAGCTCCGCGACGGGCGCGCCGGCCTCCGCGAGCTTTGAGGCGACGTAAAACGTGTTGGCAGTCGTGTTGTCATAGGAGAAGCAGCCCGTGTCGGTGGAGACGGCGACGTACAGCGCCGTCGCGGTCGCGACGTCCAAGTCGCCGAGGAGCGAGATGAGCTCAAAAATGAGCTCGCCGCAGGCGGCGCGGGTGTGGTCAACGAGCGCGTCCTTTGAGTACAGCGAGTTCGACGGGTGGTGGTCGATGCACAGCGCGACGCGGGAGCGGTAGATGTTCGCGTTCTGCGGGAAGAGGTCGAGCGCCGCGATGTCCACGGAGATGACGAAGTCCGGCGCGTAGTCGTCGGGGGCGTGAAGCTCCCGCACGAACGGCAGGTAGCGCGGCGTCGTCTCCGGATTTTCGAGGACGTAGGCCGTCTTGCCGAGAGATTGCAGAGCGCGCGCAAGCGCCGCCGCCGAACCGAGGGTATCCCCGTCCGGGCGGCGGTGCGTTATTATGAGAAAATTGTCGCGCGCACGCAGCCACGCGGCGCACTCACTGAGCGTCATCGTCGGGCTCCTCCCCGTCGGGCTCCGGCGCGATATCGAGCCCGGAAATGATGGAATTTATGCGCGCGCCGTGCTCTATCGAGCGGTCGATGCGGAACTCAAGCTCCGGCACCACGCGCAGACTGAGCGACGCGGCGAGCTCATGCCGCAGAAAGCCGGACGCGGACTTGAGGCCTTTCATGAACTCCTTTTCGTTCGTGAGGCCCATGACGGACAGGTAGACCTTGCAGTATTTGAGATCGCCCGTCGTGTCGGCGGCGGTCACGGAGATCATGCCCTGACTTGTCACGCGCGGATCCTTGATGTTCCGCAGCAGGCCGGACAGCACGCGCTCTATATCGGAATTTGTACGCCCTAATTTGTTGTTTTGAGCCAAAATATTACCTCACGGGACGATGTGGACATCGTCCCCTACGTGCGGGTCGTCGGGGACGCCGACCCCTACTGCGGGACGATGTGGACATCGTCCCCTACGTGCGGGTCGTCGGGGACGCCGACCCCTACTGCGGGACGATGTGGACATCGTCCCCTACGTTAATCTTTGATTTCTTCCATGGCGAAGGCCTCGAGAATGTCGCCCTCGCGCACGTCGTTGTACTTTTCGATCGAGATGCCGCACTCGTAATTCGTCGCGACCTCACGCACGTCGTCCTTGAAGCGGCGCAGGGAGCCGAGCGCGCCGGTGTAGATGACGGTGTTGTCGCGTATGACGCGAAGCTGGCAGCCGCGCACAATCTTTCCGTCCTGCACGTAGGAGCCGCAGACGGTGCCGACGTTCGAGACCTTGATGACCTGGCGCACCTCCGCGTGGCCGTACACGACCTCACGGAATTTCGGCGCCTGCATACCGCGTATCGCGACCTCAATCTCCTGAATGCAGTCGTAGATGATGCTGTGCAGTCTGATGTCCACGCCGGAGCGCACCGCGCTGTCGCGCGCGGAGTTGTCCGGGCGGACGTTGAAGCCGACGATTATCGCCCCGCTCGTCGCGGCGAGCATGACGTCGGACTCGTTTATCGCGCCGACGGCGGAATGGATTACGACGACGCGCACCTCCTCGCCCGAGAGCTTCTCGAGGGAGGTCTTTATCGCCTCGGCGGAGCCCTGCACGTCGGCCTTGACGATGATGTTCAGATCCTTGACCTCGCCCTGCTGTATGCGCGTGAACAGGTCGTCAAGCGACACCTTGACCTCGGCGACGCCGACGTTCTTACGCTCACTGCGGCGCTCCTCCGCGAGCTCGCGGGCCATGCGCTCATCGGAGACGGCGTTGAACGGCTCTCCCGCCTCGGGAACCTCCGACATTCCGGCGATCTCGACGGGGACGGAGGGCCCTGCCTCCTCGACGCGCTCTCCCTTGTCGTTCGTCATGACGCGCACGTGGCCGACGGAGGTGCCGGCGATGATGATGTCGCCCTGCTTCAGCGTGCCGTTTTGGACGAGGACGGTCATTATCGGGCCGCGGCCCTTGTCGATGCGCGCCTCGATGACCGTTCCGCGGGCGAGGCGGTCGGGGTTCGCGCGAAGCTCGCCCATCTCGGCGGTGAGGACGACCATCTCGAGCAGCTTGTCGATGCCCTCGCCTGTTTTGGCGGAAATTTCGCAGATTATCGTGTCGCCGCCCCACTCGTCGGAGAGTAGGCCGTGCTCCGTGAGCTGCTGCTTTATCTTTTCCGGGTTTGCGCCGGGCATGTCGATCTTGTTTATCGCGACGATTATCGGGATTCCGGCGGCCTTGGCGTGGTTGATGGACTCAACCGTCTGCGGCATGATGCCGTCGTCCGCCGCGACGATGAGGATAGCGATATCCGTGACCATCGCGCCGCGCGCGCGCATTGCGGTGAACGCCTCGTGACCCGGGGTGTCGAGGAAGGTAATCGGGCTTCCGTTTACGGAGACGCTGTACGCGCCGATGTGCTGGGTTATGCCGCCGGCCTCGCCGGAGGCTACGTTCGCCGCGCGTATGCGGTCGAGCAGGCTCGTCTTGCCGTGGTCAACGTGGCCCATGACGACGACGACGGGGGCGCGGGAGCGGAGCTCCTCATCAGTGTCCTCGCGCAGATCGAGCAGCTTATCCTCGATTGTCACGACGACCTCATGCTCCACCTTGCAGTTGAACTCGATGGCGACGAGCGCCGCGGTCTCGTAGTCGATTATATCGGATATCGACGCCATGACGCCGAGCTTGATGAGGCGTTTTACGACGTCCGCGCCGCTCTTTTTCATGCGGGAGGCGAGCTCGCCCACGGCGATCTCGTCCGGAATCGCGACCTTGAGGGGCGCTTTTTTCGCGATCTCAAATTGCAGACGCTGCATTCTGTCGCGCTCCTCCGCGCGGCGCTTCGCGGAGCTCGCCATCGTCTGCGGGCGCTGCTGGTTCTTCTTGCCGAATTTCTCCTTGCCGTGCCGCATGTTCTCCGCGCGGTCGGGCACGAGCTTATCGAGGCGGTCGTCATACTTGGCGATGTTTATCGTCGCGCCGGACGTGTCGATGACGCGCTTCTCGGGAGCCTTGCGCGCGACGAACTCTTTTTCGGCTTTCGGAGCCTGCTTGGGCGCGGGGTTGTCTGTCCTCGCAGGCTGAACGGGCGCGGCGGGGGCGGCGGGCGTCACCGGTTTGCCGGTTTTCGCGTCCACGGGGCGCGGCGCGTCCTCCTTTTTCGGCTCCGGCGCGGGCTTGGGCGCCTCGACCTTGTATATCTCCTCTATGCTGTCTATCTGGTTGTTGACAGTCAGATACTGAAAGATGATGTCGAGCTCCTGCACCGTCAAAACCTGCATGTGGTTTTTCGGCGCGGTCGCGTACTTCGTCAATATCTCCGCTATCGTCTTTGTGGGGACGTTGAAGTCCTTTGCCACCTCGTGTACTCTATACTTGAACATAGTACTCATTTATTCGTCCTCCCTTTGGCGATACGTTTGTTCCGTTTGTGCGCCACTGTCTCCCGGCGGCGTTTGAGCGCCCGTTCGGCCTTTACCTGAAGGAGCGCGGCGAGCTGCGCGTATTTTTCCGGCTCCTCCTCCGACAGGCGCGACACGATTCCGAAGGCGAGCCCGTGGTCGGTGACGGCGAGCATACCCGGCGAGCCGCGTCCGACGAGCGCCGCCAGCTCGAGCTTTTCGGCAGGCAGCTCCGCATACGCGATGCCGTAGGTCTCGCCGTAGCCGCGCGCGCGGCGCTTCGAGGAGTCGGACGCGTCGGAGGCGGAGAGTATGACGCGCGCCTTTTTCGTCCTCGCGGCGGCGGAGACGGACTCCTCACCTATCGCGAGGAAGCCGGCTTTTTTTGCTATTCCGAGTAAACTAAGTGCTCTTGTCAATTATTGTCCTTTCGAGGGCGATCGATTGTCGTCCTACATGGTTATGTTCAACTGCTGTTGCAGGGTTTCGTACACTTCGTCGGGGATTTGCGCCCCGAACGCGCGGGCAATCGCGCGGGATTTTATCGCCTTTTTCAGGCACTCCGCATCGCGGCAGACGTACGCGCCGCGCCCGTTCGCGCGGCCCGTGAAGTCGAGGGCGACCTCGCCCTCCGGCGAGCGCACGACGCGCAGAAGCTCTTTCTTCGGCCTCATCTCACGGCAGCCGAGGCATTGCCGGAGCGGGATTTTCTTCGGAGTGGCCACGTCAATACTGCGACTGGGGCTTGATGTCGATCTTGTAGCCCGTCAGACGCGCGGCGAGGCGGACGTTCTGCCCCTCCTTGCCGATGGCGAGGGAGAGCTGCGAATCCGGCACGACGACGCGGCAGGATTTGCCGTCCTCCAGCAGCGTGACGTTCACCACGTCGCTCGGCGCGAGGGCGGAGGAGACGTATTCCTCGGGCGAGTCGCTGAATTTTACGATGTCGATCTTCTCGCCGCCGAGCTCCTCGACGATAGTGTTTACGCGCGTGCCGCGCGAGCCGACGCACGCGCCGATGGGCTCCACCGCGGGGTCGTTTGACCACACGGCGATCTTTGTGCGCGAGCCGGCCTCGCGCGCGATGCTGCGTATCTCCACGGTGCTGTCGAAGATCTCCGGTACCTCGAGCTCAAACAACCGCTTGACAAGGCCGGGGTGCGTGCGGGAGATCATGACCTGCGGGCCGCGCGAGGCGCGGCGCACCTCGACGACGTACACCTTGAGCTTGTCGCCCTCGTGCAGCTTTTCGCCGGGGATGCACTCCGAGGCGGGAAGCACCGCTTCGGTGTACTCCGAGTTGGAGTTGACCTGTATGGAGATCGCCCCGCTTTTCGGGTCGATGTGCGTGATTGTACCGGTGAGAATCTCATGCTCCTTCGACGTGAACTCGTCGTAGACCATGCTGCGCTCCGCCTCGCGTATGCCCTGGATTATGACCTGTTTGGCCGCCTGAGCCGCGATGCGCCCGAATTTTTTGGCGTCCACGTCCTCACGGACGACGTCGCCGACGTCGTATTTCGGGTCGATGTCGCGCGCCTCGTCGAGCGTGAGCTCAACGCCAGGGTTCTCCATCTCCTCGACGACGGTGCGCTCCAGATACATCTCGACCGTCTTTTTCTTCATGTTCAGCACGACGTGCGCCGCCTCCGCCGCGTCGGGGAGGTCTTTTTTCAGGGCGGCGAGCAGCGCCTGCTCTATCTTTTCGAGCATGTAGCTCTGCGGGATGCCCTTTTCGCGCTCAATGTCCGCGATTGCGGTAAAGAATTCTGCGTTCATTTTGATTTCACCCTATCCTATACGTAGTCTCGCGTTTGCGATTTCGGCTTTTGTGAAGGCAACCGTCTCGCCCTTGACGTCGAGCGTCACGTCGCCGGCGTCGTAGGCCTTGAGGATTCCGATATACTCGCGTTTGCCCTGCTTTGACTTGTAGAGCTTTATCTCGACGAGGCTGCCGAGGAAGCGCTCAAAATCCGACGGGCGGCGCAGCTTGCGCTCCGCGCCGGCGGAGGAGACCTCAAACGTGTACCCCGCGTCGGGGAAAAGCTCCTCATGCTCATCAAGCAGAGGGTCAACCGCGCGGGAGACGGCCTCGCACTGCTCCAGCCCGACGCCGCCGGGGGAGTCGATATACAGCCGGAGGTAGTAATACCCCGCCTCCTTTGTGAATTCGACGTCCCAGAGCTCCAGCCCGAGGTCGGCGAGGACGGGCGAGGCGAGCGCCGTCACGGTATCAATTATTTTACTCATTGTATAAATTTACCCCTATGAATATTGCAACAAAAATGAGTGGGAGCACCCACTCAAATCCATCCACTCACTTACAAATGGGATTATAGCACATTATTTTCAGGATTGCAAGAGTTTTTTTAGCGGTTCGCGTGACAAGTGATACAATTCTCCGTTGAATGAAAACGGCGCGTTAACACCGCAGCTGATTTCAAAAGAATATTCGTCAATTCGATTGTGTTTTAGCCCGGAACGCGCCGTCCGCTTTTTTGTATCGCCTCATTGAGCTTGAATTCCTCGTTTTGCGAGAGTGGTTTGCCGAGCGCTTTTTTGACGAGCAGCGCGTCTGTGTTCCCGCTCGCCGCCCTGTCAAGAAAAGATGAAATCCGGTTGCTCCACGGCTGCGCGCCTGAATTCACGATCTGTTTCAGCGCGTAGATGTCGTTGCCGCTCAAGCTTTCCGCGCGTGACCCCGTCACTTTTGAGACAATGGCGTCATATTCCTTGTCTGTCATTTTTTGCTCCTTTCTCAGTTGATAGCGCCGAAACGAAATCCGGCAAATTAGTTGTGACTTATTCTAACGGAGCGGCATGTAAATGTCAACACAATTTTTCGCAAAAACAGGCGGCCGCGCGGCCGCCTGTTTTGTCACAGAATTATGCAGATTATGCCGCCGCTGCCCTCATTGATGATGCGCTGGAGCGTGCCGCGCAGCTTCATCTGCGTCTCGTCGGGCATTTTCTTTATTTTGGCGTGCAGGCTCTCTCCCGCGATGTCGTAGAGGGATTTGCCGAACATGTTCGACTCCCATATCTTGCCGACGTCGCCCTCAAACTCCTGCAATAGGAAGTTGATGATGTCCTCCGACGCGCGCTCTCCGCCGACGGCGGGGGAGACCTCCGTCTCGATATTCGCCATTATCATGTGTATCGAGGGCGCGGACGCCTTGAGCTTCACGCCGTAGCGGCCGTTCTGGCGGACGATCTCCGGCTCCTCGAGGCGAAGCTCCTCCCGCGAGGGCATGACGATCCCGTAGCCGCGCTCCCGCACGTCGCGCAGGGCGGTGTCGATGCGGTCGTACTCGCGCTTGACGGCGGAGAGTTCCGTGAGCAGGGAGATGAGGTCGCCGTCATCGCGCACGTCGAAGCCGGAGCGGCTTGAGAGCGTGCCGTAGAACAGCTCACGGGGCACGTCGAGCGTGAGGGCGACGTTGCCGCGGCCGAGGTCGGCGCCGCGTATCACGGCGCTCGACACATTCTCGTCGGCGGAGATGATTTCGGCGGCCGCGTCGGCGTCGCGTATGCGGTGCAGCTCCGGCGCGGCGCGGCGAATGGACTCGAGCAGGCCGCCCTTTATCGGGTGGTCAAACGGCAGCGCGTCCACCCACGCGGGGAGGAAGATGCCCAGCTCGCGTATCGGGAATTCGTACAGCACGGACTTGATGAGACCGGCGATGTCGCGCGCGTCGAGCTGCTGTACGTTTTTCGCGACGCACGTGACGGAGTGTTTTTCCGACAGCTCCGCGCAGAGGTTTGCGGCGGCGGGGGAGTCGGGGTCGGCGGTGTTCACGACGAGGATGAACGGCTTGCCGATCGCGCGCAGCTCCGCGACGACGCGCGTCTCCGCGTCGATGTACTCCTCGCGCGGGATGTCGCCGACCGTGCCGTCCGTCGTGACGACGATGCCGATGGTCGAGTGCTCCGAGATGACCTTGCGCGTGCCGAGCTCGGCGGCCTCCGTGAGCGGCATCTCGCGCTCCGACCACGGGGTGGTGACCATGCGCTCCCGCCCGTCCTCGAGCTGGCCCGTGGCGCCGGGCACCATGTAGCCCACGCAGTCGATGAGGCGCACGGACACGTCCGCGCCGCCCTCGAGCGTGATTTTCGCGGCCTCCTCGGGCACGAATTTCGGCTCCGCGGTCATAACAGTGCGCCCGGAGCCGAGCTGCGGAAGCTCGTCGCGCGCCCGCTCTCGCATGTAGGCGTTTTCAATGCCGGGAATGACAAGCGTCTCCATGAAACGCTTTATAAAGGTGGATTTCCCGGTGCGCACGGGGCCGACGACCCCGAGATAGATGTTGCCGCCCGTGCGTGTCGCGATATCCTCATAAATGCTGTGTTCGTTCACGGCGAGTCCCCCTCATCAAAATTGGCTTGATAAATGTGTATGAGGATAAGCCGTCAAATATGTTGACTTTTGTCCCGCGTGGTGATAAAATCTCGGAGTTCATTCCCCGTATATCCGAGTGAAGCCGCCGTTGCGGCTTCGCGAGGAAGTGGACGTGCGACGAAGCGAGCGAGCGTTCGCCCGAAGGGCGGACGCGAGACTTAGCGCAGTCGCTAAGGACACACACGCGCCAATAGCTCAGTTGGATAGAGCAACAGCCTTCTAAGCTGTGGGTCGAGGGTTCGAATCCCCCTTGGCGTGCCAACAAGGTACTCTGAAAAAGATGCCTATCGAAAAACCCGTTATTTTAGCGGGTTTTTCGCATGTCTTGGAGCAAAATTCCGAAACCGTGTTTTACAAACGATCTTTAATCAGATATAATGCTGTCATGTTGAATAATGTAAATGTTTAGTGGTTATTTCCACTACGGAATGGTGATTCCGTTATACCGCGTTCAAGGAGGCGGCTATGGATAAAGGCGAACGCGCAACGGACATAGCGGGTGAGCTCGCCTATCTGCGCTTTCTCGGCGGCGACGAGAGCGCGCTGGATACGCTTGTTTCGTTATACAGAGAGAGCCTGCTGTTTTTCATCGGCGGTTACGTCCGCAACCTTTCGGACGCGGAGGAGCTGGCGGCTGACGTCTTTATGGAGTTTTCGACCTCGGCGTGGAAGTTCAAATCCAAGGCGTCGGTTAAGACTTTCCTCTTTTCAATCGGGCGCAACCTCGCCTGTAAGTTTGTCAGGGCGCATAAAAGCGACATCAAGACAGCCGGCGCTGACGATGTTGAGACGGTGGCGGACGAAACCACGCCGGAAGCGGATTTTTTGAAAGACGAGCAGAGCAGACTGCTTCACCGCGCGATAAAGAAGCTGAAAGCCGAATACCGCGAGGTGCTTTATCTGCTCTACTTCGAGGATATGATCTACCGCGAGGCGGGGATTGTCCTTAAAAAGTCTGTGAAACAGATTGAAAATCTGTCACGCAGGGCGAGAGCGTCCTTGAAAAACATCTTGGAGAGCGAGGGCTTCACCTATGGATAACGAAAAAGAAATCAAAGAAAATAGCGGGGTGATATGATGTATATGAACTTCCCTTTTTCGGAAACCGTTGACCTTATCCACACTTGGGTACAGTTTTTCGTGTTCGCCGCGGCTGCGTTCATCGCGCTGCGGCGTTCTTTGCGTAACACAAAAGACTGGCTGAACCGTATGCTTGCCGGGGCGTTCCTCTGCCTCGCCCTGAGCGATTTGCTCTGGAATCTATATCAGACAATTTTACACGAATACCCGATGGACTTCACCGCGTCCGACATCTCTTGGATAGGGTATTACTTGTTTCTGCTCTCCATCAATTTTTCCCTGACCGCGAAATGGACGGCGGAGGATAAACGGGTAACGCGGCACTTTTTACCGCTTTCGCTTATCGCGCCGGTTTTGGCGACGCTGTTTCACCTCTCGTTTTATCTCCTGCACGGCGATTTAATCATCAACGCCATTTACTGCGCCGCGTTCGCTCCGCTTGCGTACACGGCGTTTCACCTGTTCCTCGCAAGCGGCGGGCGGACAAGCATACAGCCGCGTCTACACCGCTATCACGGAATGGTCTTGTTGTTCCTCGCGTCGGAGGAAATCATGTATCTGCTCTCGGCGCTCGACTTTTACGACGTTTCTATCCTGTTCGATATACTTCTCACCTTATCCGCTCTGCTTATCGTGAACGCGGCGAAAGGGGGCGCGGGAGAATGACCGTCACACAAAACCTGTACTTAGCTATCGCCGTGCCGTTTCTG
>JAISKU010000165.1 GCA_031261245.1 Oscillospiraceae bacterium
TCGACGATAAGCAGCGCGTTGAGTATCTGCGAGTCGATGAGCTGCGACACGGAGGAGCGCGCTGTGACGGCGGTCACGGCGCATATCGCCGCAAAGGCGACGAGCAGCACGGTCAGCACGGGAACGAGGACGCGTATTCGTATTCTCACAGAGGTTCGCATATGTGCCTCCCCTAAATGTTATAATAATATGCTTGCATAATTATAACACACCAAATCTTACAATGGTAGTATAAATCGGTTGAAAAGTGGGTTTTTTGGTTGTTTTTTACTGAAAAAATGAAAATAAATCGAAACAATATAATCAGTTTGAAATTTACTATTGCAATTTTACCCCGTTTCTGTTAAAATACCAGAGCATTTCACACGGAGCCGGACAAAGCGTAAATTGCGGTGAAAATTCACCGTCTGCGCGGCGGATGAGGGCTCCGGCGGATCAAAATTAAAATTGGAGGAAAACACATGTCAGTAATCTCAATGAAACAGCTGCTCGAGGCGGGCGTCCACTTCGGACACCAGACCCGCCGCTGGAACCCCAAAATGGCTCCTTACATCTATATGGAGCGCAACGGAATCTACATCATAGATCTCCAAAAGACCGTCAAGAAGCTCGAGGAGGCGTACAACTTCGTGCGCGAGATAAGCGAGAACGGCGGCACGCTGCTCTTCGTCGGCACGAAGAAGCAGGCGCAGGACGCAATCCGCGAGGAGGCGGAGCGCGTCGGAATGTACTTCGTCAACGCCCGCTGGCTCGGCGGAATGCTCACGAACTTCAAGACGATGCGCACGCGCATTGACCGCCTCGCCCAGCTGCGCAAGATGCAGGAGGACGGCACGTTCGACATTTTGCCGAAAAAGGAAGTCATCAAGCACTCGAACGAGATCGCGAAGCTCGAAAAATACCTCGGCGGCGTGAAGAGCATGAAGACGCTCCCGTCGGCGCTGTTCATCATCGACCCCCGCAAGGAGCGCAACGCGATCGCCGAGGCGCGCAAGCTGCACATCCCGATAATCGCGATTGTCGACACGAACTGCGACCCGGACGAGATCGACTATATAATCCCCGGCAACGACGACGCGATCCGCGCGATACGCCTCATCTCCTCGGCGATGGCCTCGGCCATACTCGAGGGGCGCCAGGGCGAGGACGTTGTGACGGGCGAGGAGGCCGAGATCGCGCCCCCGCCGACCGTCGAAGAGGCGATAATCGCCGAGGCCGTCGCGGCCACCGCCGAAGAATAAGGAGGAACAACAGAAATGGCATTTACCGCACAGGATGTAAAAAATCTGCGTGAGACGACAGGCGTCGGAATGATGGACTGCAAAAAGGCGCTCGAGGCGTCCGACGGCGATTTTGACAAGGCGATCGACTGGCTCCGCGAAAAGGGCCTCGCCGCCGCGCAGAAAAAGGCCGGAAGAATCGCCGCCGAGGGCGTGGCCTACGCCGAGGTCATAGACAACGTCGGCGTCGTGGTCGAGGTCAACGCGGAGACGGACTTCGTCGCGAAGAACGACAAATTCATCGATTTCGTAAAGGGCGTGGCCAAGGCCGTCGCCGACAGCAATCCCGCCGACGTCGAGGCGCTTCTCGCCGCGAAATTCCCCGGCTCCGACAAGACGGTTGCAGAGCAGCAGTCGGAGATGGTGCTCGTCATCGGAGAGAACATCAACACGCGCCGCTTTGCGCGCTACACGCCGGGCGTGAACGTCCCGTACATCCACGCCGGCGGCAAAATCGGCGTCATGGTGAACCTCGAGGTCGATGGAATCGCGAACGACGCGGCGATTACGGAGCTCGGCAAGGACCTCGCGATGCAGATTGCCGCGATGCGCCCGACGTATCTCGACACGTCGGCTGTTGACCCGGCGGAGCTCGAAAAGGAGAAGGAAATCCAGCTCGCGCTCGCGCTCGAGGAGGGCAAGTCGAAGAACCTGCCGGAGGACAAGGCGCTGGAGATTGCGCAGAAGAAGGTCGCCGGTCGCATAAACAAATTCTACGAGGACATCTGCCTGCTCAACCAGCCGTACGTCAAGGAGAACAAGGTCTCCGTCGGCAAGCATGTGGAGCAGGTCGCGAAGGACCTCGGCGGAAAAATCGTCGTCAAGGCGTTCACGCGCTTTGAAAAGGGCGAGGGTATCGAGAAAAAGCAGGAGGATTTCGCCGCCGAAATCGCCAGCTTGGTAAAATAGGAAACAGTAACTCTGCGGGACGGGATAACCCGTCCCGCTTTTGATTTGTGAGGAGTTTGCGATATGAAAATACGCGAGGCAGAGCACGCCGACCTGCGCGGCCTATTGGAGCTGTACACACATCTCAACGTAAACCCCATGCCGGCGGAGATCGGCGAGGACATCTACGCGCTGTGGCGCGAAATGCTTGCGGATAAGAACCACCACATCGTCCTCGCGGACGAGGACGGAGTCATCGTCTCCTCCTGCATCGCGATCATTGTCCCGAACCTCACGCACGTCCAGCGCCCGCACGCGGTCGTCGAGAACGTCGTGACGCACGCGGAGCACCGCGGACGGGGATACGCGACGGCCGTCATGGACTACGCGCGGGAGCTCGCAAGAAACGAGAACTGCTACAAAATCATGCTAATGACAGGGTCAAAGCAGAAAAATGTGCTGGATTTTTACGTAAATTGCGGTTATAACACTAAAGATAAGACGGGCTTTGTGCAGTGGCTGTAAGCGGGAGAACTGAAACGGTGGCGGACATTCACGGCGCGATATTCGACCTCGACGGCACGCTTTTCGACTCCATGCCCATCTACGATACCGTCACCGCGGATATGCTGCGCGATTTGGGCTACGCCCCGCGCGCGGAGCTGCGGGAGCAGGTGCGCTCGCTGTCGGGTATGCAGGTTCTGGAGCACATGCGGCGCGAGTACAACACGCGCGAGACGGCGGAGGAGCTCGAATCGGAGCTCGACCGCCGTCTGTATGACTTCTACGCGCACACCGCGCCGCTCAAACCAGGCGTGCCGCGGCTGCTCGAGGCGCTCAAATCGCGCGGAATCCCGATGGCCGTCGCCACGGCGACGAATCGGATTCACGTCGAGGCCGCGCTTGAGCGCACGGGGATCGCGCAATACTTCAAACGCGTATTCACGTGCTCCGAGGAGCGCACAGGCAAAACAGACCCGAAAATATTCCTCACTGCCGCCGAGTTTTTAGGGTCAAAACCGGAAGAAACCCTCGTATTCGAGGACGCGATCCACGCGGTACGCAGCGCCGTCGGCGCGGGCTTCCGCGTAATCGCGGTGCGCGACGCGGCGGAGGAGAACAACCGCGAGGAGATGAAAGCCCTCGCGGAGCGCTACCTCGACACTCTCGAAGACTTCGAGCTCGAGCTGCGGTAGCGGCGTATGCACACGCCTGTTTTTACGGAGCGCGGCGACCCGCTCGTCATATTTATCCACGGGTTCATGGGCAGTCCCGACCAGTTTGCGGACATGGCGGACGCAGTCGTCTCGCGCGGCGGCTCCGCTCTGTCGGTGCTGCTGCCCGGTCACGGCGGCGACAGCCGCGAATTCGCGCGGTGCGGCGCGGACGCGTGGGAGGCGCACGTGCGTGGCGAGATCGC
>JAISKU010000094.1 GCA_031261245.1 Oscillospiraceae bacterium
CGCCGACCCCGTCGCGGAGGAGACGCGCGACCGCATCATTCTGGAGGGCGACGTCCCCACGCCGCTCAATCCGCCCTCGGGCTGCTCCTTCCACCCGCGCTGCCCCATGGCGAAAAAGCAGTGCTCCGAGAGCATACCGGAGCTGCGCGACGTCGGCGGCGGGCACTATATCGCCTGTCACGGTGTGTAGAGTTCCGGAAATGCATATTTGAAAGGACGGAAATAATGGTTAATTTGACCGATGATGAGAAACGGATTTTGCAGGGCGAAGAGGGACACGTGAAACAGGCGTGCATGGAGTACCTCGTCGAGTACTGTCAGGTTGCGGGCGCGGAGCGTCTCGTCGATCTTGACGGCACGGGCGATATGCACACACCGACCACGTCCTCGTCCTCGTTTTTCCCGATTGAAATGGCGGAGCTTGAGCAGCTCGCGAACGACGGCGTGCAGTTCAAAATCCCGACGTACGCGAACAAGGCGCCGTTCGGTGAGCTGACGCCCGTACACGGGTGGGAGCACTGTAACATGTGCTGCGGCAGAGGCCCGGAGCGCCATGACGACCCGGATTTCCACGTCAAGGCGTCGCATGAGGACTTTTATAAAATATTCCGCAAAATGGGGCTGATGACGACCTTCAGCTGCGCAAACTATCTCACCATGACGTACTGGCCGTCCGTAGGACAGCACTGCTCGTGGTTTGAGAGCTCCCAGATTCCGTACTGCAACGCGACGCTCGGCGCGCGGACGAACATAGACGGCGGTCTCGCCACGTGTCTTTTGGGCAAAGCGCCGTACTACGACATGCACATAACGGAAAACCGCTACGGCACGGTGCTCGTCGAGACGGACAGGCTGATAAAGAGCGACGTGGAGTGGGACGTGTACGGCTTTGCGATAGGCGAGGCGTGCAATGTGGACGTTCCGGTAGTCACGGGCACGTCGCGGCCGACGACGACGCAGTATGAGAAGTTCAACTCCGCCGTCAGCACGGGCGGCGCCGTGCGCATGTACCACCTGCCGGGGATAACGCCGGAGGCGCCGACGATTGAGTTCGCTACGGGCGGCAAAAAGTTTGCGCGCCAGGTGATGCTCGACAATTCGGTGCTCAAGGCGACGTATGAGACGCTGAATTTCCACACGAGCGACGACGTTGACCTCGTGTATCTCGGCTGCCCGCACCTGAATATGGTGGATCTCCTGCTGCTCTCACGCAAGCTCGAGGGGAAAAAGTGCAAGGTGCCGCTGTGGATAATGACGACGCCGTGGATTTACAACGCCGCAAAGGAGCACGGGTACGTGGACATCTATGAAAAGGCAGGCGCGCACCTGATGTCCGGCACGTGCCTCGCCGCGATGGGTACTGTACCCGAGGGCGTGAGAAACGTCGCGGTGGACACCTCGAAGCAGGCGTTCTATGTGACGGGCTGCTATCCTGACGACGACAACCGTTTGCAGGTGTGCTACGGCTCCTCGGACGACTGCGTTGACGCCGCGCTCACGGGCAAGTGGCACGGCGAGTGGAGGTAGGACATGAAGAAAATACGTATTAACGGCAGGACGGAATACCCCGGCTGCGTGGAGGCGGAGGCGCTCGTGTCGCCGAAGCCGCTTCAGGGGTTTACGAATTGCAGCCCGATGAACGGCTACACGGTTGAGCGCCGCCACCCGCTGTTCAAGGTCAAGTACACGGGCAAGGTGCTCGTATATCCGTCGCCGCGCGGCTCCGGCGGGTTTGTCGCGTACGGCTTCGGCCAGACGCCGGCGGCGTTTGTGCACACCAAGGCGTGCCCGCTGACCGTCTCCTGCGCGCTGCTGAGTCACATACCGTCGATGACGGACTTTGAGACGGATCCCATGGAGGTCATCGAGACGGGCGACATGGTGCTCGTAAACGCCGATGAGGGCTACATCGAGATAACGAAGAGGGAAGCCGGAGACTGAGGAATCGGAACGTGATATACGCGGCGGGCGGTTTGAAATAACCGCCCGCCGCTGCGTTTGCGCGCAAATCCGCGCTTGACACGCGCGGGCAAATGCCGTATAGTTTTAGAAAAATGACATGACGGAGAGTGCAATGAAAGAAAGAACTAACGGTTTTGATACGAGCACAGAGCTCACATATTTCAGAAACCTCTGGGAGACGCGGCGGCAGAGCCCCACGCCGCACTCGCCCGATATTTGGGATGAGCGCGCGGAGGAGTGGATCGGCGATCTCGGCGCGGACGGCGCGGGAAAGCGCGGAATGCGTGAGCGCGTGGACGCGACGGCGCTTTACCTGCGCGGGCGCGGACTTTTGGGGAAAAACGACGCCGCCGTGGACGTCGGCTGCGGCCCCGGACTCTTTGTGGCGGAATTCGCGAAAACTGCGAAGTACGCCGTCGGAATCGACTACTCCGCGCGCTTTATTGAATACGCCGAAAAATACGCGGCGGAGCACGGGATTGATAACGCGTCGTACAGGCGGGAGGATTTCTTCGCGTTCGACGTGAAACAGGCGGGACTTGAGGGCGCGTTCGACCTCGTGTTCACGTCCATAACTCCCGCGGCCTCGGGCGAGGGCTGCCTCGAAAAGCTCATCGCCATGAGCCGCGCGTGGTGCTGCAACGCATCGTTTGTCCACGCGAGCGACAGCCTCGCGGAGCGCGTGTCGCGCGACGTGTTCGGCGAGGAGTACAGGAGCCGCTTTGACGGCGCGGGCTTCTACGCGCTGCTGAATCTGCTGTGGTTTGAGGGATTTTACCCGGAGACGTATTACTACGACGACCCGCGCGTCGAGATAATCACGCCGACGGAGAAGAGCGCCGTGAAAGCGGCGGCAAACTGCGGGCACGACTCGCCGGAGGACGTCCAAAAAGTGCTGAAATACCTCGAAAAGCTCGGCGAGATTGAGCGCCGCAGCAAATTCCGGTACGGCTCCGTGCTGTGGGACGTCCGCGTAAAGGACAGACGCTGATGAAGATGATCACCGTCGCGGGGCCGCCGAGCTCGGGCAAAACCTCCGTGATTCTGCGGCTCGCCGGGAGCATCAAGCTGAAAATTGGCGTCGTGAAGTTCGACTGTCTGACGAGCTTTGACAAGGCGCGCTACGACGACGCGGGGATCCCCGTGCAGGTGGGGCTCTCGGGGAAATTCTGCCCCGACCACTTTTTTGTGAACAACGTCGAGGGCGGCGTGAGCTGGGGCTTGCGACAGGACCTCGACGTGCTGATTACCGAGAGCGCGGGGCTGTGCAACCGCTGCTCCCCGCACATCACGGGGATAACGAGCGTGTGCGTCGTGGATTCGCTCTCCGGAGTGCACACGCCGCGCAAAATCGGGCCGATGCTGAAATTCGCGGACATCGTCGTCGTGACGAAGGGCGACATCGTGTCGCAGGCGGAGCGCGAGGTGTTCGCGTGGAGCGTCAAGCAGGCGAACGGCTCGGCGCAGATACTCTCGGTGAACGGAATCACCGGTCAGGGGGCGTTCATGCTCGGCAAGAAAGTCCTCGAGGCGCGTGATATCACGTCGATCGAGGACACGCGGCTGCGGTTCACGACGCCCGCCGCGGCGTGCGCGTACTGCACGGGCGAGACGCGAATAGGCGAGGCGTACCAGATGGGCATGATGCGGAAGATGGAATTTGACGGATGATTGATTTTGACGTGATAATCGGGGCGCGGACGCTCGAGAGCGTTTTCGCGGAGTACCCCGTGGCGCGGGATTTCTTCTTAAATCTGAATTTGCCGCCGCTCGACGAGAAAAAGCCGCTGGCAGAGGCGCTTTTCGACGCCACCGACGACTGGCTCCTCGAATTCGGACTGACGCGCGCGGAGATACCGGAGCTTTTCGCGGAGTTTTTGCGGACGATGACCGCGACGCAGGCGGCGCGTCGCGTCGGCTCGCTAACAATCCTCGGGGGACGCGACAAGGACGGCGCGCCCGAAAATATTGAGCTCCGCGTTGAGGCGGGGACGGTGATAAGCATCGTCGGGCCGACGGGCAGCGGGAAGAGCCGTCTTTTGGCGGATATCGAGTGCCTCGCGCAAGGCGACACGCCGACGGGACGGCGGATTCTAATAGACGACGCGTCGATTGACGAGGAGGAGCGCTTCCGCCTCGAGGGGAAGATTGTCGCGCAGCTCTCGCAGAACATGAATTTCGTCATGGACTTGACCGTCGCGGAGTTCCTCGAGATGCACGCGCGTTCGCGCGCCGTCGGCGCGGCCGAATCCGGCGACGCGTCGGAGCTGATTAACCTCTGCTTTGAGTGCGCAAACTCCCTCGCGGGGGAGAAATTCACGCTCGACACAAAGGTGACGCAGCTGTCCGGCGGGCAGTCGCGCGCGCTGATGATTGCGGACTGCGCGTACATGTCGCGCTCCGCCATCGTGCTTATTGACGAGATTGAGAACGCGGGCGTTGACCGCCGCGAGGCGATCGCGCTGCTCGCGCAGTCGGAAAAGATTGTGCTGATCTCGACGCATGACCCGCTCCTCGCGCTCGGCGCGGACAAGCGCGTTGTAATCAAAAACGGCGGGATTTTCAAAATCCTCGAGACCTCCCCGGAGGAGAAACGGAGTCTCGGCGAGATTGAAAAAATCGACAGACTGCTGTATAATGCGAGAAGAACGCTTCGAGAGGGAGGAAGAATTGACAATGTGGGAGATATATGACGCGCTGATCGACGGGATAGGCGCGGACGCAACTGCGGACTTCATCGTCTGCGGCGCGGCGTACTGCATGGTGCGCTCCGGCGGGAGTTTGGGAATAAGCGGGACGCTCGACCAGACGTGGCGACCCGACCTCGTGCCGAAAAAAGCGGCGGGTATGCCGTTGCGCGAGCTCGCGGTCAGCGTGAAGTCGTGGGATTTCGCGGAGGCGAGCCTCGGCCTCGCCGCGATTAACGCGTGGTACAATGACAAGGAGCGGCTGCGCGCGCTCGGTCTTGCGGTGTCCGACAGGGCGTACACGGAGGATCGCTCCGCCGACCCGTTCATCACGCTGCAAAAGGAAATCAAGGGGAAGCGCGTCACGGTCATCGGGCACTTTCCGTACATCGACCAGCTCTTCGCGCCCGTGTGCGACATGTCGGTAATTGAAAAATTCATTCCGCGCGAGGGGGACTATCCCGAGCAGGCGGCGGATTACTTGCTGCCCGAGAGCGATTACGTGTTCATCTCGAGCTACACGGTCGTCGAGAAGTCGCTTCCGCGCTTTCTCGCGCTGTCGAAAAACGCCGTCGTCACGCTCGTCGGCCCGGCGTCGCCCGTGACGCCGATACTGCACAGCTTCGGCGTGCGCAACATCGCGGGCCTCGCGATTCGCGACACGGAGGCGGCGGAGAGCATGGTCTTGACGAACAGCGGGAACATTCACAAGGCGGGGCAGAAGGTCAACCTCGTGCAGGGTGGCTGACATGGCGCGCCACGTTTTCCTGACGGGGGAGATTCAGGTCGGAAAATCCACCGCGATACGCAAATTCCTCGCGGCGACAGGCATTGCGGCGGACGGATTTCTGTCGCATATCATAACGGCGCAGGTCGGGCGCGAGCTGTACCTCGCGCGGTACGACACAGCGCTCGGAGAGAGCGATTCGCGTCTCGCGGCGCGTGTGAATTATCCCGAGGTCGAGGTTTTCCCCGAGATTTTTGACCTCCACGGCGCGGAACTCGTCCGCTCCGCCGGAGCCCACGCGCTGATAATTATGGACGAGCTCGGCACAATGGAGGAGGTCGCGGAGGAGTTTAAGCGTGCTGTGTTCGAGCGCCTCGACGGCGGCGTGCCGATTCTCGGCGTCGTGAAAAAGCGCGATTCGCCGTTCCTCGACGCTGTGCGCGCGCACGGAAATGTCGAGGTAATCACGGTGACGGAGGAGAACCGCGACGAAAT
>JAISKU010000108.1 GCA_031261245.1 Oscillospiraceae bacterium
ACCTCCGGCAGCGTCAGCCCGTGCTTTTCAAGCAGCAGCTTCGCGCTTATTACGACGCCCTTGCCCGTCGCGGATGCCCGCCCGCGTGAGCCGCGCAGCTCCACCGGCTTTCCAGTCACGACGCCGGGGCACGGCCTGCCGTTTAGCATACTGTACGTATCGAGCACCCACGCCATCGTCTGCGAGTCCGTGTTCACGTCCGGCGCCGGAATGTCCTTGTCGGGGCCGATAAGCGGCTCAATCGCGAACGTGTACCGCCGCGTGAGGCGCTCAAGCTCGCGCCGCGACAGCTCCGCCGGCGTCACGCGCACGCCGCCCTTCGCCCCGCCGAACGGGATATCCACTACGGCGCACTTCAGCGACATCCACACGGCGAGCGCGCGTATCTCGTCGAGGTCACAGTCCTGGTGAAAGCGTATCCCGCCCTTGAACGGGCCGCGGATATTTGAGTGCTGTACTCTCCACCCCTCAAAAACGCGTACCGTGCCGTCGTCCATCTCGACCGGCAGGTACACCTTCGTTTCGCGTTGGGGATGTTTAATTATATCGAAATATCTCCTGTCAATCCCGCCCGTACTCCGGGCCTCCTCCATGACGTTCTGCACGTTTACGTACGGATTATAGCTCATATTAACCTCCTGAAAAGCAGATTAAACTGCAAAATTCGGAGCTTCTCCGATTTTAACCATTATGGGTGTGAAATTCTTCGCGACTGTTATGTAATACTTCTCCAAAAGCGCGACGAAGTCCTCCGCGCGCACGCCGTCCTCCCCGAGAAAGTGCAACTGCTGCCGCAGATAGTACAGCAGATACTCGCCCGTCGGAATGTATTTCTCCGGCGGGCAGGAGCGCGCGTAGCCGACGATTGCGGGCTTTATCGCCGCAATCGACGTGCAGGCGAGGACGATGTAGTGATCCGTCAGTCCCCTGTTCGCCGCGTGGCGCATAAGCGCCGCGCTTATCTTCTCCTGAATTTTCGTGTGCACCTCCGGCTCTCCGGAGATCTCATGATAAAACCGCCCGTACTCCGGGCTCTCAAGGCACAGATACAGCTCGACGGCGCTCGAAAACAGGAACATGTCCTCCGACTCCGGCCGCAAATCGCTCTCGTCAACGAGAGCGTCGAAGCTGCCGCGCAGGTTGCGGTATACCGTCAGCGCGAGCTCGCCCTTTCCGTTGAAATAGTATTTCAGAAGGCCGAGGTTCGTCCCCGCCCTGTCCGAAATCTGTCTCATTGTCGTGGCCGAGTACCCCTCTTCAAAAAACAGCTCCGTCGCCGCGCGGAGGATGCAGTTTTTTGTCTCTGTTCCCTTGCTGTACGGCATACCGTTCCCCTGTTCCTAAATATTTTTGTTATTTTACGCGCGGAACCTCTCCCGACGCGAGGACTTCCTCTACAATCTCGACGATGCGCCTGTTCTGATACTCCGTTCCGACAGTTATGCGGCTGAACTCATAGTTGCCGCGTATAATCAGACCGCGCTCCTTGCACGCCTCTGCGAGCTTCGCCGTGTTGTAGCCCGTGTCGATGTAGATGAAGTTGGTGGAAGAATTATACACCTTGCAGCCGAGCCTTGTAAACTCCTTCGCGAGATATTCGCGCCCTGCGGAGACGGATTTTTTCGTCTTTGCGACAAACTCGTCGTCCTCAAGCGCCGCCGTCGCGGCGGCGAGCGCCACGCGCGAGACCGCGAACACTCCGGAGCTCTTTTGCAGAATCCCCTGAATCTCCTTGTTCGTGATCATGTAGCCGACGCGCACTCCGGCGAGCCCGTAGAGCTTTGAGAACGTCCGCATGATAATCACGTTCACGCCCTCGGCAATCTCGGAGAGCATACTGTTCCCCACGGGGTCGTCGGAAAACTCGATGTACGCCTCATCCACGAGGATTATGACGTGCTCCGGGATGCTGTGAATGAACTCGCGCAGCTCCTGCGGGTCAACTACGGTGCCCGTCGGATTGTTCGGATTGCAAATATTTAAGATTTTTGTCTTGTCCGTCACGGCGGCGCGCAGCGCCTTGAGGTCAAACTTCAGGTCCGGCGTCAGCGGCACCGGCACGCTGATGCTGCCGTGCCGCTTCCCCGCGCTCGCGGCGGCGGAGAACGTCGGGTCGCAGTACAAAATCTCGTCGCCCGGGTTGATGAACACGTCGCACAGCAGTGAGGTTCCGGCGCTCGCGCCCGCCGAGACTATGACGTGGTTCTCCGGCTGGTCGTCCCCGAAGCCGAATTTTATGCCGATCTTTTTGCGCAGCTCCTCGCCGAACGCGTCGGGGTAGATGTTCGATTTCCCGATGGCCTCCTGCATTGCGGCGAGCGCCTTAGGCGACGTGCCGAGCTGGTTCTCGTTTGAGGCGAGCTTGAGAATCTCCGTCACGCCCGGGCGCACGCTCTCGGCGGCGTCCCCCGGAATGTAGGCCTGTATCGTGCGGATTCCCGGCTTGGTGAGTTCTTCAATTTTCATGTTTTTCCTCCTTTCCTTACTCCGTCAAGTCCGCGTAGCGGTACACGTTCGCGCCGCTGTCGTCCTTCGTGATACCCGTTAGCTTGGGGTTGACAAGCTGAATATAGAACTGCGTATACAGCGGATTTACATAGAACTGCTTCGTGACAAGCACCTCCTCCGCGTCGTGCAGCAGACCGTTGCGCGTCATGGCGTCTCCCTCGCGGCTCGACTTATCCACAAACTCGTCGTAAACCGGATCCGCGATTCCCGCGGAGTTGATACCCGACACGAACAGCGACAGGTAGTTTACGGGGTCGGTGTAGTCCGCCGTCCAGCTGTAGCGCAGCAGCTCAAAGTCGCCGGAGCGCCGCGCGGGATAGTAGGAGCCGGGGTCGAGCGCCTGCAGCTTTATGCTGATTCCGAGGTTGGCCAAAAGCTGGGACTGGAGCGCCACCGCGACGTCGCCGTTCTTGCCGCCGCTCGGATACGTGTAGGTCAGCTCCGGGAAGCCCGCGCCGTCCGGATATCCCGCGTCGGCCAGAAGCTGCTTCGCCCTTGCGATGTCCT
>JAISKU010000117.1 GCA_031261245.1 Oscillospiraceae bacterium
TCATACGACACGCCGACGTCCTTGTACAGGAGCGCCGCGCCGTTCGGGTCGATGTGGTAGTTGATCGCCGCCGTGACCGCGACGGTTTGCAGGTCCTTCGACGCGGCGGTGGCGTTGACCTCCGTCTTTTGCGTCTGTACGTTCAGCTTTGTCACCGCCGTGAAAAACGGCGCCTTGACGTGGAAGCCCGCGCCGAGCGTGCTGTCGCGCACCGCGCCGAGCACCGACACGACGCCGACGGTTCCCGAGCGCACCGTGACCGTCGAGCTGAGTGCGAGTATCAGTACGATTATGACGGCGAGCGCCGCGACGACGATTCGCCTTGTGGTGTGTGTTCCTCTTCTGTTTGTCTCCATTTTTTGACCCCTTTCATATTTCGCGAGTTATGTTCTTTATCCACTTCCGGCTTTTGAAGCGCCACAGTATCAGGCCGCTTTTGAAAACCTCCTCGAGCAGCGTGCTTGCGTACACGACGGCGACGTCCGCGCCGAGCAGCAGCCCCGTGATGGCGGCGAACGGGAGGCCGAGAAGGTACAGCGTGCAGACGTCGATATACATCATGGCGCGCACGTCGCCCCCGCCGCGTAGCACGCCGATTCCGACGGCGAAGCCGAGATTGCGCAGCGGCACGCAGGCGCACAGCACGAACAGCATGGAGGTAGCGCCCTTTGCCGCCACGCCGGAGAGGTTGAAAAGCGGGTACACGACGGGCTCTATGAGCGTGAGCGTGCACACGAGCAGCAGCGCCGAGGACGCGACGCCGATGAGCAGTCCGATAACGGCGAGCGACTTGCCCGTGTCGTAAATCGTGTCGTGGCGGCCCGCGCCGAGCTCTTTTCCGATGATAGCGGCGGCGGCGTTGCCGGTGGCAAACACCGCGACGGTGAACACCTTTTCCACGTTGCCCGCGATGGTGTACGCGGCGAGCAACGCGGCGGGATTTGTCATGTGGCCGAAGATGACGGGGTAGAGCATGAGCGCGACGCCCCACAGCCCCTCGTTAATCACGACGGGCAGGGAGTATTTTATGAAGTCGCGCACGATGACGACGCCCGGACGCAGCATGAGCTTCAGCTTGAGCGGCAGATGCTTATTGCGGAACGCGTAGACGACGACGATCGCGGACTCCAGGACGCGCGAGGCGAGCGTCGCCACGGCCGCGCCGAGCACGCCCATCTCGGGGAAGCCGAATTTGCCGAAGATGAGTACCCAGTTGCCGAAGAGGTTGAAAAGCGAGGAGGACGTGAGCGCGTACACGCCGATTTTTGCGTTGCCGCAGCTGCGCTGGGCGGCGATGTAGATGTTGTTGACAGAGGAGAAGATCTGTGACACGGCGACGACGCGCGCGTAGGGCGCGCCGATGAGCACGAGCTCCTTTTCCGGCGTGACGAGGCCGAGCACCTGGTTCGGGAAGAGCAGAATCGCAGTGCCGACGATTATGGTGACGACGGCGGCGAAGTACAGGCCGACGCCGAGCACGCGGTTAATCGCGTCGCGGTTGCCGCGACCCCAATACTGCGCCACGAGGATCCCGACGCCCGACTGTATGCCGAACGTGAACACCATGAGCACGAAGAACGGGGCGTTCGCAAGGGTGACGGCCGCGAGGCTCGACTCCCCCAGCACGCCGACCATGAACGTGTCGGCGAGCGCCACGGACTGTGTGGCGAGGTTTTGCAGGATCATGGGAACCATGAGGCCGAAGAGTGAGGCGTAAAACACCTTCGGCTGACGCTTCAAAAGTTTAATCATTTTCTAAAACTCCGCTTCTCTCATAATAGAACATGTACTGCTGCGCGACGCCGGCGTAGGGCGAGAAAATCTTCGGGTCAAAGTCCGGGGAAAAGCGCTTCGCGAGGGCCTTTTTCACCCACGTGTCGATGGGGAACGCGTCCAGGTCGTGCAGTCCGAAGAGCGCGACGCACGAGGCGACCTTTTTCCCGACGCCCTCAAGCTCCAGCAGTTTTTCCGCCGTGTCGAGCTCGCGCCCCTCCGCGAAGGCGCGCGCCGCGCCGATTATGTATTTCGCGCGGTACCCCGCGCGCAGCGGCGCGAGGTCGGGCTCCGTGAGGGCCGCGAGGCGCTCCGCCGACGGGAAGGAGTACACGCCTGCGGCGATCTCCTCGCCGAAATTGGCGCAGAGGGCGCTTATAATCTTTTTTATGCGGGGGATATTGTTGCACTGGGAGATGATGAAGCTGCAAAGCGCCTCCCACCTGTCCTGACGCAGGATGCGGATACCCGCGCCGAACTCGGCGGCGCGGCGCATGTGGCCGTCGATGCCGACTTTTTCGCGGATCGCGGCGTAGTCCTCGTCGAGGTCGAAGTAGTCGCGCCAGACGGCTTCAAAATCACCGGGGGAGGCCTCAAGGAGGACTTTTCCGTCGCGCTCATACACGCGGGCGGTCTTGCCGAACGCGACGCCCGAATATGAACAGGAATCCGCGCCGGACTCGTCGGCGTCCCATCTGAAGCACTGGCCGCACTCAAAGGTCGCCTTGGGCGACATGCCGGTTATTTCTATTTCTTCAACATCCTCGGTCGGGCGAAGCCCTCCCTGCGGCAAATCTCGCTTTGCTCGATATTGACGCGCCTGCGGCGCGGCGTGCGCCGTGCGCCCGCTAAGTTCTACATCAGTCTTGCTGCGCATCTGTTTATCCTCACCCCCTGAGCGTGGAATTTTTCCTCGTAGTCGGTCATGACGCCGGTGACGCCGTGTTCGTGCAAATCGCGCGTCACGTCGGAGAGCGCGAAGCCGCAGGCTGCGAAGCGGTCAAGCGAATACTCGAACAGGTCGGAATTGTCGGTTTTGAAGTGAATTTCGCCGCCGGGCGGCAGGAGAGCGCGGTAGAGCGCGAGAAATCCGTCTGACGTGAGGCGGCG
>JAISKU010000053.1 GCA_031261245.1 Oscillospiraceae bacterium
AACTGATTGAAAGCACCTGTGGCACTGATAATAATGGACGGCTTCGGGCTCGCGCCCGCGTCGCCGTCGAACGCGATTTCCCTCGCAAAAACGCCGGAGCTCGACGCGCTTTTCGCCGAAAATCCGCACACGGAGCTGGGCGCGTCAGGCGAGGACGTCGGATTGCCGGACGGACAGATAGGCAACAGCGAGGTCGGCCACACGAACATCGGCGCGGGGCGAATCGTGTATCAGGAGCTCACGCGCATAAACCGCGAGATACGCCTCGGCGCGTTTTTTGAAAATCCGGTGCTCTCGCGCGCCGTGTCGTCGTGCAAAAGCGACGGCGGCGCGCTGCACCTGCTCGGACTCCTCTCCCCCGGCGGCGTGCACAGCCACGTCTCGCACCTTGAGGCGCTGCTGGAGCTCGCAAAAAGCCACGGTCTGCAAAACGTGTATATACACTGCATTACGGACGGGCGCGACGTGCCGCCGTGCTCCGCCTCCGGATATATTTCCGCGCTCGGGGACACGCTGGCGCGCATCGGAACCGGCAAAATCGCAACCGTCATGGGGCGCTTTTACGCCATGGACCGCGACAGGCGCTGGGAGCGCGTGGAGCGCGCGTACAACGCGCTCGTCCTCGGTGAGGGCGTATTCAACCCCGACGCACTCGCGGCCGTCGGGCAGTCCTACGCCTCCGGCGTCACAGATGAGTTTATTGAGCCCGTCGTCTGCGACAGGGACGGTCTGATAAAGCCCGGCGACACGGTGATTTTCTACAATTTCCGCCCCGACAGGGCTCGCGAGCTCACGCGCGCGCTCGTCGATCCCGATTTCACGGGTTTCCCGCGCAAACGCGGCTTCTTTCCGCTGCGCTACGTGTGCATGACGCGCTATGACGAGGCGATGCCGAACGTCGAGGTCGCCTATCCGCCCGACGAGGTGCGCGATACGTTCGGCGAGGTGATCGCCTCCCTCGGCCTGACGCAGTTCCGCACCGCGGAGACGGAGAAATACGCTCACGTGACGTTTTTCCTGAACGGCGGCACCGAGGACGTGAATCCCGGCGAGGACAGGCTGCTCGTCCCCTCGCCCAAGGAGTTCGCGACATACGACCTCATACCGCAGATGAGCGCGCGCGCCGTCGCGGATGCCGCGATCCACCGCATAAAAAGCGGAGCCTGCGACGTCGCGGTGATCAACTTCGCCAACTGCGACATGGTCGGACACACGGGCGTGCTCGCCGCCGCGATCAGCGCGGTCGAGACGGTGGACGCGTGCGTCGGCGACGTGGTGCGCGCTGTGCGCGAGGCCGGCGGCGTCGCGGCGATAACTGCCGACCACGGCAACGCGGAGCAGATGCTCGCCGACGACGGCGTAACTCCGCACACCGCGCACACGACGAACCCCGTGCCGTTTATCCTCGTCGGAGTGCGGGCGAAGCTGCGTCCCGGCGGGCGGCTGTGCGACATCGCGCCGACGCTGCTCGATATAATGGGCATAGAAAAACCAACGGTTATGACAGGTAAAAGCCTGATAATATAACAACTTTCGGAGGTTGTACCATGCGTAAATATTTAGCGATTGAGAACGTTTACGGACGCGAAATTCTCGATTCCCGCGGCAACCCGACAGTCGAGGTGGAGGTCACTCTGTCCGACGGGACGACGGGGCGCGCGGCGGTGCCGTCCGGCGCCTCCACGGGGAAATTCGAGGCGGTCGAGCTGCGCGACGGCGACAAAAAGCGCTATCTCGGCAAGGGCGTTCTGAAGGCCGTCGCGAACGTGAACGACAGCATCGCCGGCACGCTTATCGGCTCAAACTCGCTGGAGCAGCGCGAGATTGACACCCTCCTTATCGAGCTCGACGGCACGCCGAACAAGTCCCGCCTCGGCGCGAACGCGATTCTCGGCGCGTCGCTCGCGACGGCGAGGGCCTCCGCCGAGGCGCTCGGACTGCCGCTTTACCAGTATATAGGCGGCGCGGGCGCGCGCACCCTCCCCGTGCCGATGTGCAACATCCTCAACGGCGGCGCGCACGCGGACAACAGCGTGGACATTCAGGAATTTATGATTATGCCCGTCGCCGCGCCGAGCTTCCGCGAGGCTATCCGCATGACCTCGGAGGTGTTCCACGCGCTCAAAAAGGTAGTGCCGTCCTCCGGCGTCGGCGACGAGGGCGGGTACGCCCCGAACCTCGACAACGACGAGGACGCGCTGAAAGCTCTCATGGAGGCCATCAACGTTGCCGGCTACAAGCCCGGCGAGGACTTCATGATTGCCCTCGACCCTGCCGTGTCGAGCTGGTTTAACGAAAAGGACGGTCTGTACCATCTCCCCAAGCGCGGCACGGTGAAGTCGCCGCGCGAAATGGTGAACATGTGGGTCGATTTCGCGTCGCGCTACCCGATCATCTCGATTGAGGACGGCATGGCGGAGGAGGACTGGGACGGCTGGAAGCTGCTGACCGACGTGCTCGGCAAAAGGCTTCAGATCGTCGGCGACGACCTGTTCACCACGAACGCGCAGCGCCTGAGGGAGGGCATCTCGCGCGGCGTCGCGAATTCCGTCCTCATCAAGCTCAACCAGATAGGCACGCTGACGGAGACGCTCGACACCGTGAAGGTCGCCAACCGCGCGGGCTACACCGCCGTCGTGTCGCACCGCTCCGGTGAGACGGAGGACACGACTATCGCCGACATCGCCGTCGCGCTCAACGCGGGGCAAATCAAGACAGGCGCGCCGTCGCGCACGGACAGGGTCGCGAAGTACAACCAACTGCTCCGCATCGAGGAGGGGCTCGGCGACGCGGCGTGCTACCCCGGCCGCAACGCGTTTTTTAATTTGAAATAAGGCGGTTTTTTCAATGACACCTACCGAAATAATAGCCACGCTGCGCTCCGGCAACGCGGCGTACATAGACGCAAAAACAAACCCCGGCGACGTCTCCGCCGCGCGCCGCGCGGAGCTCGCAAACGGTCAGCACCCCATCGCCGCCGTCATAACGTGCTCGGACTCGCGCGTCGTGCCGGAGCACATCTTCTCCGTCGGCCTCGGGGAGCTTTTTGTTATCCGCACCGCCGGGAACGTCGTGTCCGACTTCGAGTCCGGCTCCGCCGAGTACGCCGCCGGTCATCTCGGCGTCTCCGTCATCGTCGTCATGGGCCACACGCACTGCGGCGCCGTCGGCGTGGCGCGCGAGGGGCACGGCCACGGCGGCGGCAAGGGCGTACCGCGCGGTCTGAACGCGATCATCTCCGAGATTACGCGCGCAATCTCCGGCGCCGGCTCCGCCGCCGAGGCCGTGCGCGCGAACGTGAACAACAGCGTGAACCGCCTGCTTGAAAACCCGGAGATACTTGAGCTTCTCGACGCGGAAAAGCTCGAGATTTACCGTGCGGTGTACGATATCGACTCCGGCGCGGTCGAGTTCTTCTAATGGGAGAGCTGTTTTCAAACTTCATAGTCGTCGCGGGACAGGTTTTCACGCTCTTTCTGATGATGGGCGCGGGCTTTGTCCTGCGCAAACTGAAAAAGCTGTCGGATCGCGCGCTGTCCGACATGACTTTTATACTGCTGTTCGTCGTCTCGCCGTGTCTGATAGTTGACGCGATGCAGATAGAGCGCAACGCGAACGCGCTGCGCTCCATGGGTTTCGCCGCGCTCGGCTGTGTGATTTTCTTCGCGATTGAGATCGTCGTGACGTCGTTTTTGTTCCGCAAAAAGTCCCCCGACACGCGCGACGTGCTGCGCTTCGGCTCGATGTACCCGAACGCGGGCTTCATGGGCTTCCCGCTCGTGCGCGCCGTGCTCGGGGAGAGCGCGATGCTCTCCGCGTCGGTGTTCCTCATCGTCTTTCAGCTCTTCCACTGGACGCACGGCGTCGTCCTCATGGGCGGCCGCGAAAAAGCCTCGATAAAAAGCGCACTGTTCAACCCCGGCACGCTCGGTTTCGTCGCGGGACTGCTGCTGTTCGCGCTGAACCTGCGTCTGCCGTGGCCTGTCGGGAACGCCGTCGGCTTCGTCGCCGACATCAACACGCCCATCGCGATGTTCGTAATCGGCGCGCAGATGGCCGACGCCGACATTCTGCGCCTCTTCCGCGTGCGTGAGCTCTACGCCTCGACCGCGCTGCGCCTCGCGCTGTTCCCCGCGCTCACCGCGCTGGCGCTGCTGCCGCTCGGCTTTCCGCCGCTCGTGTACTGCGCCGTGGTGATTCTCTCCGCCGCGCCGTCCGCGGGCGTCACCTCGATGTTCGCGCAGCGCTTCGGGCGCGACACGGCGACGGCCGCGCGGCTCGTGTCGCTCGCGACGCTGCTGTCGATTCTCACGCTGCCCGTATTCGCCGCGCTCGCGCAGTGGATCGCCGCGCGGTGAGCGCTACAGCAGCCAGTACTGCGCGCCGTCGGGCGTTCTGTCCATGAAGCCGTACTCGATGAGGTACCGCCTGATGGTCACGTAGTCCCCGTACATCTCGGAAATCCGCGCGTTAACCTCGCGCTCCGTGTACTTCTCGCCCGGGGCGAACCTCGCGGCGAACACGCGCAAAATGACGACCTTTTTCTTCTCCTTCGGCGGGAAGCGCAGAAGTCTCGGCGGGTCGCCGCGGTCAAAGCACCGCGCGATTATGTCGTCCGACTCCGCCTGCGTTATCATGAACCGCTCGTCCACCTGCCGCGCGCTCTCGTGCACGGGGAGCGTCTCGTCGGCCTCCGGCTTTCTCCTCATGCCCTCCTCCATCAGCTCCTCAAGCGCCAGAAACACGCGCGCCTGCTTTGCGCGCTCCCGCAGCTTGTACCGCTGATAGCGCACCGTCGAGGCGGAGGTTCGCGTCAGCGCCGCGATCTCCTTGTCGCCCAGCCCGCCGTAAAAATACGCCATGAGCTCCTTTTGTACATCGGTTAGTCCGGTGTATTTTTTGTCCTGCGCGATAAGCGCGTCGAACGCCGAGCCGTGCTCCGCCTCGACGTGTCGCTCCGCCGCCTTTTCTGCGGTGAACATCCTGCCGTCCGCCTTGAACACCTCCCCGTCCGGGAAACGCTCCCCGCAGAAGATGCACGCGTGACAGCCCGCCGCCGCGTCAAAACTAAATCCGCGCTTCAGCTCTTCGAGCCGCGCATCAGAAATCTGATTATTCATGTCATTTTCTCCTTTTGTTTATTAATTTTATAAACATATTAACATATTGCTTGCGTTTTGTCAATACAAAAAAACTGCCCGGCCTCATTTTCAGAGGCCGAGCAGTTTTTCCGCGTTCCCGCCGAAGATGAGCGCCTTTTCGCTCTCCGCAAGCGGCAGCGCGTTCAGTCTCGCAATCTCCCTGTCCGCCGCGCTCCACGGGGAGTCCGTGCCGAACAGGATTTTATCCGCGCCGTGGTTTTTCACAATGCGCAAAAACGTCTCCGACGGGAAAAACTCAAACCCCATCGACGTGTCGAGGTATATCTCGCGCCCGACGAGGCAGCGCTCCACGTCGTCCCACTGCGCGTGCCCGCCGAGGTGCGCCGCGATCAGCACCCCGCCCCGCATCGCGTCCGCGACGGCGGCGAATTGCCTCGGGCTCGACTTAAACGGCGGCGGGTACGACGGGTCGTAGCCCGCGTGGTGCAGGATAATCAGTCCGCGGCTGAACGCGTAGTCGTAGATTTTCAGCATTTTCGGCTCGTCGAGCACGAAGTTCTGGTACTCCGCGTGGAATTTCAGCCCGCGCAGACCGAGGCTCACGACGAAGTCGATGTCGCGTTTGTAGTCGTTCGTGTGCGGGTAGATCCCGCCGAACGCGGCGATTCTGCCGCCGTCCACACTTGCCGCCCACTCGTTTAGCTTGATGAGCTGCGACTGCTTCGTGACTATCGGCTGCAAGACGGAGACGTCCACGCCGCACGCGTCCATGTATTTTATGAGGCCGCCGATGCTCACGTCGGTCACGGGCGTGAAAATCCCGTTGTTCCCCGCGAGCAGACTTTCGAGCGCCTTTGGCGCGAGCGCGTCGGGGAACGCGTGCGCGTGGAAATCAATTATCATCGTGAACAGTCCTTTGCGGAAAAATTATTTTTCAGTATACAACAAAGGCAATCAGTTTACAATAAGTTTTTATTTGAGGGCGCCGCAAGTCTTGCGCTCACACAGTTTTCGTGATACCATGATCTCAATAATTTCCTGAAAGCTGGCGAGACGATGAACATCATAAAGCACATCGCGGTATTCGGCGACTCCATCTTCAAGGGTATGCAGCTCGACCCGAAAACCCTGCACTACCGCATTGTCAACAACATCGACATCGACCTGATAAGCCGCACGCACTCGCTCGTAGTCAGCAACTACGCAAAAATCGGCAGCACGATTACAAAGGGCATGGAAATACTGCAAAAACGGCTCGCGACAGACGAGGTTTTCGACGTCGCGATCATGGATTACGGCGGCAACGACTGCGATTTCGACTGGGCGCAGGTCGCCGAGACTCCCGACGCAGAGCACACCGCGCACACCCCGCTCGACGCGTTTGTCGCGACGTATCACCGCATGATCGACCTGCTGCGGGAGCGCGGAATCCGCCCGATTCTCGCGACGCTGCCGCCGATTGACCCGCAGAAATTCTTTGACTGGAACTGTCGCGGTTTGAACAAGGAGAACGTCCTGCGGTGGCTCGGCGAGGTCACGACGATCTACCGTTTTCAGGAGATGTACTCGCGCACCGTCGAAAAAATCGCCGCCGAGGCGGGCTGTCTGCTCGTCGATCTGCGCGGCGCGTTCCTCGCGCACCGCCGCATTGACAATCTGCTCTGCGAGGATGGCACCCACCCGAACACCGAGGGTCAAAAGGTGATAACCGAGGCGTTTTTGGACTTTGCGGGACGGTACGCCCCGGCGTAAATTGAAAATCAATGACAAACGGAGCCTCACGGCTCCGTTTCCTCCATCTCCCTTAATATCTTCAAATCCTCTTTCCCCGTCAACTCCAGCTTCCCGAACATATCCGGACGCCGCGCCCGCGTGCGCGAGAGCGACATCTTCCGCCGCCACTTTCGTATGTTCTCGTGGTGACCCGACAGCAAAATCTCCGGCACGGCGCGCCCCTCCCAGACCTCCGGGCGCGTGTACTGCGGGTGCTCCAAAAGTCCGTTCCAGTGCGATTCGTCCGTAAAACACTCCTCATCGGGCAGCACACCGGGCACGAGCCGCAGCACAGCGTCCGCGAGCGCGAGCGCCGGAATCTCCCCGCCCGTGAGCACGAAATCGCCGAGCGATATCTCCTCGTCCACGCACTCCTCGATGAACCGCTCATCCACGCCCTCATAGTGGCCGCAGACGAGAATCAGGCGGTCGTACCCGTCGCGCAGCCGCACGGCGTCGGCCTGCGTGAACACACTCCCGGCGGGCGAGAAGTAGATTGTGCGCACGCGCTCCCCCGGCTCCGCGGACTCCAGAATGTGTTTCCGGCAGTCAAAAAGCGGCTGCGCCGTCATCACCGCGCCGCGCCCGCCGCCGTAGGGGTAGTCGTCCACCTGATGCTGCTTGTTCGTCGAGTAATCGCGAATCTGGTGGCAATTTACGCGCACGAAATCGCGCTCCTGCGCGCGGCCGAT
>JAISKU010000066.1 GCA_031261245.1 Oscillospiraceae bacterium
CGCGTCCAGTTCTCCGTGGAGAACGCGTAGACGGTCAAAAACTCCACGCCGATGTCCTTGCAGTGCGTCGCGATACGGCGGAACACCTCGGCGCCCGCCGCGTGACCCGCCGTGCGCGGCAGCCCGCGCCGCTTTGCCCAGCGCCCGTTGCCGTCCATTATTATCGCGATGTGCCGCGGCGCGGCGTTATACTCCGATGTCAAGCAGCTCCGCTTCCTTCTTCGCCTGCACCCCGTCGATCTCCTTGACGTAGCTGTCGGTCAGCTTCTGCAAATCCTTCTCGCTGTCCTTCAGGTCGTCCTCGGTTATCTCGGAGCGCTTCTTCTGCGCTTTCAGCTCATCGACCGCGTCGCGGCGGATATTGCGTATCGCGACCTTCGCCTCTTCGGCGTACTTCGCGACCTGCTTCGTAAGCTCCTTGCGCCTGTCCTCCGTCAGCTGCGGAAACGCGAGGCGTATCACCTTTCCGTCGTTCGTCGGGTTTATCCCGAGCTCGGAGGTCTGTATCGCCTTCTCAATCGCCTTCAGGGAGCTCGCGTCCCACGGCGAGATGACGAGGGTGCGCGGATCGGGCGTCGATACGGACGCGATCTGTGAGATCGGCGTCGGCGCGCCGTAGTAGTCCACGCGGATTTGCTCCAGCACGCCGGAGTTGGCGCGCCCCGCCCGCACCGTTGACAGCTCGCTGGACAGCGCGGAGATCGTCTTTTTCATCTTGCTCTCATATTGGTCATACTCTGCCATGATATTTTCCTCCTTAATTATTCTACGGTCGTCCCTATTTTTTCGCCCATGACGACCCTGTATATGTTCTCGGGATCCTTCAGCGCGAACAGAATCACCGGTATGCGGTTGTCCATGGACATGCTCGTCGCCGTGGAGTCCATGACGGTGAGCCGCTTCTGAAGCATGTCGTCATAGCTTATGTTGTCGTACTTCACGGCGTCCGGGTGCGTCTTCGGGTCGGCGGAGTACACCCCGTCCACGTTTTTCGCCAGAAGTATCACGTCCGCGTTTATCTCCGCCGCCCGCAGCACGGCCGCCGTGTCGGTGGAGAAGTACGGACTGCCCACGCCGCAGCCGAAAACCACAACGCAGCCGTTTTTCAGGTGCTTGTCGGCCTTCAGACGTATGTACGGCTCCGCGACGGCCTTTATCTCAAGCGCCGTCTGCACCCTCACGGGCACGTCGAGCTGTTCGAGCACGTCCGCCACGGCGAGCGAGTTCATCACCGTCGCCATCATGCCCATGTGGTCGGCGCGCGTGCGCTCCATTCTGCCGCCGCCGTCCTGAACCCCGCGCCAGAAGTTGCCGCCGCCGACTACTATGCCGAGCTCCACGCCCGCGTCCACGCACTTCTTTATGACCTGACACACCTGCCGGATCACGTCGAAGTCGAGCCCGAAGCGTTTTTCCCCCGCGAGCGCCTCGCCGGAGAGCTTTAGAAGCACGCGCTTATAAGCGGGTTTGTCGTCCATAAAATTCCCTCCCGTATTTTAACACCTCGTCGAACGCGACCTCAAGCCTCGGTGAGAGCGACACCGCAAACGGTATGTAGTAGCCGCCCGTCGCGAAGAGGTCTAGCTTGCGTCGCGTCTCCGCGCGAATCTCCGCGTCCGTCGCGGAGGCGTTGTCGATTATGTCCTGCGCGTTGAGGCCGCCCATGATGATAAGCTTCCCGTTGTACTCGCGCGCCCACCGCTCCAGGTCGTTCACCGGCTGCGCGGGGTCGAGCACATCGACGCCCCACGACACGATGTCGTCCGCCACGCGATCTATCCTGCCGCACGAGTGCATGTCGAACAGCAGCCCGAGCTCATGCGCCGCCTCGACGACCCGCCGCACCTCCGGCGCGATAATCTCCCGCCACAGCGCGGGATCGAAGAAGAGATCCTTCTGGTTGCCCCAGTCGTCCTGAAAATGCACCATATCCGGGTCATAGTACCGCTTGAGATAGCCGAGCTGCTCAATCTTGAAGTCGCACAGCCTGCGGAAAAACGCGTGGCACGCCTCCGGCTCGGTTATCAGCGAGATTAGCGCGTTCTCAAACCCCATCAAGTCGTGCAGCCGCTCAAACGGGCCGGAGACGAGCATCAGGCAGAGGATTTTCGACGGCTCCCGACCCTCGGGCAAATCCCGCGCGGCGCACGCCGCCCAGTCTATCCGCGACAAATCCGGCCACGCAATCACGCTCTCCCACTCCGTTATGTCGTCGAGCACATAGGGCTTCGCCGGATCCGGCACCGGCGAGGTCGGCATACTCTCGTCCGTCGTCCACCACGTCCCGAACCAGTCCTGCCCGCGCCCGCCGCTCTCCGACGGCCCCCTGTCGCGCAGCGCCGACGGCAGAACCATCTGCAACAGGCCGGGCTGGTGCGACACGAACGCCGGCGTCTCGCGCCGCGCCATGCGGAAAAAGTTTTCGCGCTCCGTTATCATTACAGGCTCTCTATCATGCCGTAGTCGCCGTGCTTGCGCTTGTACACGACGGAGAACGTGTCCTCGTGGTTCTGATTTTTGAACACGTAGAACTCGTGCTCCAGCAGATTCATCTGCAAAATCGCCTCCTCCGGCGTCATCGGCTTTATCGGGAACGCCTTGGAGCGCACGATCTTGAACTCCGGCTCCTCCGCCGTGTCCTCCTCGTCGCCCCCCGTGACGCTCGGCGCGGCCTCGTGCTCAAAAACCCCGTCGCGCAGCCGCTTCGCGAGGCGCGTCTTGTGCTTTCTTATCTGCCGCTCAATCGCCGCGACTGCGGAGTCGATCGACGCGTGCATGTCGCTCGTCGCCTCCGTGACGCGGAAGACAAGCCCGTTGCTCGTAAGCGTCACCTCCGCGATGTACCGCCCGCGCTCGAGCGAAAACGTTATCTGCGCCTCGGACTCGTTGCGGAAAAACCGGTCAAGCTTTGAGATTTTCTTGTCCGCGTACTCGCGGATTTCCGGTGCGACCTGAACCCTGCGCTCATTTACCGTGATCTTCATAAATACGACCCTCCAACTTACTCAAATATGCAGTATACGCGCTCTCGCGTAGCTTGTAAAATAATCCCCGGGCGACAGCGCGACATATCCCGTCCCGTCACGCTCAATCGCGACGCCGAGCGCCGTGTGACCCCCGCCGAGCCCGCCCGCGCCCGGCCCCGTGCTGTTTATCGCCACGAGCGTCCGCCGCTCGGCGCGCGCCGTAAGCGTTTCCGCCGCGTGCGCGTCCACGGGGCGGAACAGCGCCGCCCGCGCCAGCTCCCTCGCGCGCTCCGGATTGTCCGAGAGCCCGACGCCGAGCACGATCGGGGCCGCCGCCGCGATATCGCCGGACAGCGTTGCCTCAACAATCCGCGCCTCAAGCTCGCGCTCACCGGGCTGCGCGCCGCACGCGAACACCGTCTCGCGCAGCAGCGTCCCGCGCGTCAGCAGTCCGACGGTCAGCCACGCCCCATTATCGCCCGAAACCTCGCGTTCGTAAACCTGCTCAACGTCGTCGTGCAGCGGTATACTCCCGAGGGCGCACTCGTTGAAGCGCGCGATAAGCCCGCGCATGTACTCCGCCGGCGCGGGGAGGCTCTCGCCCTCGTAGGCGCACTCTAAAAGTATGGCCAGCTCCGGGGGCAGCACCGTCCCGGCCTGCCGCAGGAGCTTTTCTCTGACTTGTTCGCGGCTGGGCATATTTACCTCCGA
>JAISKU010000002.1 GCA_031261245.1 Oscillospiraceae bacterium
GCCTCAATGCCACCTCTCGGAGCGGTCGGGCAAACCTCGCGATTTAACGCAGCCCCTACACGGTGTTGCTCCGGATAGAGTTTACAGCGGTATCACGTCTCCGTGACCCGGGTGAGCTCTTACCTCGCCTTTCCACCCTTACCTCGTCCGGATGGACGAGGCGGTATATCTCTGTTGCACTTGTCCTACAGTCGCCTGCGGCGGGTGTTACCCGTTATCCTTGCCCTGTGGAGCCCGGACTTTCCTCGGAGGGAGGCTTTCGCCGCTCCCCCGCGGCTGTCTGACTTACTCGCGCGGGTATTGTACCCGATTTGGTTGAGATTGTCAAATGGGAAAGTGGGGTTACAGCACAAGTCGCGCGAGGAGGAAGATGACCATGGAGCAGATGTACGCCACGCCGATTTGCCACGCGACGGACAGCGCCGTCCATTTGAGGCTGTTCATCTCGCGGTAAATCGCCGCGACGGCCGCCACGCACGGGACGTACAGCAGTATGAACACGAGAAACGCGAACGCGGACGCTGGCGTGAAGCCCGACATCGCGGCGGCGACCTCGGCCGCGCCGGCGGTGAGCGAGAAGCCGTAGAACATCGACATGGACGCCACGACGGCCTCCTTTGCGATGAGGCCCGTGAGGATTGACACGGCGGCCTGCCAGTTGCCGAAGCCGAGCGGGCGGAAAATCGGCGCTATCGTCGTGCCGAAGCGCGCGAGAATGCTCTTGGAGATGTCGTCCGTGATGAGGAAACGTGAGTCGAAGCTCTGGAGGAACCAGATGACGACGCTCATCACGAGAATGAGCGTGCCGGCGCGGACGATGAAGCCGCGAACGCGCTCCCACACGTGCAGGGCGGTGTTTCGCAGGCTCGGCATACGGTAAGGCGGGAGCTCCATGACGAACGCGGCGGGCTCCCCCGCGAAGAGGAGCTTTTTGAAGATTATACCGGATAGTATGCCCATGAGCATACCGAGAACATACAGCGAGAAGATCGCGACGCCCGCCCATTTTCCGAAAAACGCGGCGGCGATGAGCCCGTAGACGGGGAGTTTTGCCGAGCAGGACATGAAAGGCACGAGGAGGATCGTCATGCGGCGGTCTTTTTCGTTCTCCATCGTGCGCGCGCCCATGACGGCGGGTACGGAGCAGCCGAAGCCCATGAGCATCGGGATGAACGCCTTGCCGGAGAGGCCGAAACGGCGCAGCAGTCTGTCCATGATGAACGCCGCGCGCGCCATGTAGCCCGAGTCCTCGAGAATCGACAGGCACAGGAAGAGGAGCGCGATCTGCGGCAGGAACGTCAGCACGCCGCCGACGCCCGTAATTATGCCGTCGGACACGAGGCTGACGAGCCACGGCGCGACGGAGAGCGCCGAGAGGCGCTCCGACGCGAAGGACGCGAGCGCGTCCATGAGGCTCCCCACGCCGTCGGAGAGGAACGAGCCGATAGGGCCGAACGTGATGTTGAACATGAGGAACATCATGAGCAGAAACGCGGGGACGGCGAGGAATTTGTGCGTCGCGACGCGGTCGATTCTGTCGCTGCGCGTCTCGCCGCCGCGCTCCTCCTCGCGTCGGACGGAGGCGGACACGACGCGCTCTATATACCCGTAGCGGGAGTCCGCGACGAGCGTCTCACGGTCACCGAGGCCGCCGCCGGCGGATTCGTACTCGTCGGTGATGGCGGCGAGCTCACGCCGCAGCTCCGGAGACAGGCGGAGCGCGTTTTCGACGACGGCGTCGCCCTCAAGCAGCTTGATAGACGCCCAGTGCGCCGGGAGGCGCGCCCTGTGCGCGCGGTCGTGTATCACCTCGTCGATGCGGTGGTGTATCATGTGCGTGAAGTCGTCGTACAGGTCGTCCGGCTCTATCGTGTAGCCGAGGTGAATCTGGCGGTGGGTCATGTGCAGGAGCTCTTGCAGATTTTCGCCCGTTTTGGCCGTTATCGGGACGACGGGGATTCCGAGCTCGCGCGAGAGCGCGCGTACGTCGATCTCCGTGCCGCTTCCGCGAAGCTCGTCCATGAAGTTGAGCGCGACGACCATCGGGCGCTCCAGCTCCAGAAGCTGCACTGTGAGGTACAGGTTGCGCTCTATATTCGTCGCGTCGATGATGTTGATGATGGCGTCGGGCGGAGCGCTCGACGCGGAGCCGATGATGTAGTCGCGCGAGACGATCTCCTCCATGCTGTACGGGGAGAGGGAGTACACGCCGGGCAGATCGACGATAGTTATCTCGTGCGCGCCGGATTTTACGTTGCCCTCCTTTTTCTCCACCGTGACGCCCGGCCAGTTGCCGACGTACTGGTTTGAGCCGGTGAGGGCGTTGAAGAGCGTGGTTTTGCCGCTGTTCGGATTGCCGGCGAGCGCGACGGTCATGCGGCGGCGGTCGTGCGCGCGGTGGTCGTACTCCGGCGTGTGGGCGTCCATCTCATGCTCGTGGTCGAGTCTCATGCGCTCAAGCGTCTGCGCGTCGAGCTTGCGGGCGGGGTAGGACACCCCGGCGGGGCGCTTTTCGCGCGCGGGCGGCGCCTCTCCGACGAAGATTTGGGACAAATCCTCTTTTCGGAGCGACAGCTCATAGCCGCGCAGACGCACCTCGACAGGGTCGCCGAAGGGCGCGATTTTTTTGATGAAGATCTCCGTGCCCGGCGTGAGCCCCATGTCGATGAGGCGGCGCTTCACCGCGCCGCGGCGGTTGCCGACGGCGGTTATGACGGCCGATTCGCCCGGGGAGAGGGATTCGAGGGTTTTGGTGTCCGGCATTTTATCACCTGAATTTCAATATCAGCATTGTGATTCCGTAGAGAATCGGCTGGTGCAGGAGGTAGATTATGAACGAGCGGCGGCCGATTTTCGGGAGGAGCGGCACGCGGGCGTCGTAGAACCGGTCGGGCAGGCGGCGCGCCTTGATGTACGCGCCGGCCCAAACGCCCGCCGCGAACACGAATACCCACGGCAGGAGCGGGAAATAGTCCGCAGAGTAGAAGCCCGGAGGGCAGAAGCCGAGCGGGAAGAGCCACGTCGCCGTGACGGTGCCGCGCGTGAGGAGTGCGGAGACGACGATGAGAACGGCGCAGAGGAGCGGGGGGACGAGGCCCCCTCTGTCGCTGCGGCGACGTCTCCCCCGCCGAGCGGGGACGATGGGGGTTGCCCCCTCTGCCGCTGCGGCGACGTCTCCCCCGCGAAGCGGGGGCGATGGGGGTTGCCCCCTCTGTCGCTGCGGCGACGTCTCCCCCGCCGAGCGGGGGCGATGGGGGCTGCCCCCTCTGTCGCTGCGGCGACGTCTCCCCCGCGAAGCGGGGGCGATGAGGGTTGACCCCTCTGTTGCTGCGGCGACGTCTCCCCCGCGAAGCGGGGGCGATGGGGGTTGCCCCCTCTGTCGCTGCGGCGACGTCTCCCCCGCCGAGCGGGGGCGATGGGCGAGGCGCAGGAGGCCGTAGCCGAGCATACAGGCGGCGAGCAGGTGCAGGACGCCGAATTTTATCGGTTCGCCGACGAAGTAGGACACGGCGGTGACGACGGCGGCGGCCAAGGCGGTTATGAGGCCGCGCTTGAGGTTGCTGCGTGAGAAGCGGCTCGA
>JAISKU010000005.1 GCA_031261245.1 Oscillospiraceae bacterium
TACATCTTCTCGTCCGCCTGGGCGAGAAGCTCGCTCGGAGAGCGCGCGTTGTCCGGCCCGACGGCCACCACGCCGTAGCTCATGCTGTGGAAATACAGCGACTCCGGGTCGTCGTTCCGCTTCAAAAGCCTGCCGCGCAGCGCCTCGAGGTGCGTGTTCGCGCGCGTCTCGTCCCAACCCTCGGCGAGCAGCATGAACTCGTCTCCTCCGAGGCGGCATATCGTAATATCGGGCGAAAATCCGCGCAGCACCGCCGTGACCGACAGTATGTACTTGTCGCCCTCGCTGTGTCCGTACTTGTCGTTGACGTATTTCAGGTTGTCGATATCAACGAAGCAGAGCATAAAGCTGCGCTTCTCCACGACCCACTGGTCGAGCAGCCGCATACCGAAATGCCTGTTGAACTGCCGCGTAAGCGTGTCGCGGTACGCCGTGTTCTCAAGCTCCCTTATGTGCTCGCGCTCCGCGCTGACGTCCGTAAGCGCGAAAACGACGGACGCCTTGTCGCGCCACATAACGGGCCGCACCATCACCGAGAAGAACTGCGCGATGCCGCTGTCCGAGAGCTCCACCTCCACGACATGACTCGCCGGCTCGCCCTCCGTCTCAAGTATCTTCGCGGACAGCCACTGCTTCAGCTGCGGCAGAAAGTCCTCGTTTGCGAGCACGTTCATCACCGGGTAATTCGTGAACAGCCACTCCCCCGTGGACTTCTCAATCACGACAATCCACTGCTCGCTCTCGCGCGTAATAATCTCAAACAGGTCAATCGACTGCTCCAACGCCTTCGTCTTCTGGCGGGAGCGCTCAATCTCCTGCACAAGCGCGTTGTGCCGCTGCTCAAGCTGCTTTGTCATCGTGTTGAACGCCGTGGCGAACTCGCCGAGGTAATCGACGTGCTGGCGATAGTCGCCCTTCGCCACCTGCTGCGTCTGCCACGTCAGATGCTTCAGCGTGGAGTGCAGCGCCTTCAGCGGCGCGGCCATCTCGTTGTCCATCGACGGCAGGGGGCAGTTGAGCTCTCCCTTCGACAAAAACTTCGCGAAGGAGCGCGTCTCCGACATGCAGTCGGCAAGGAACTCAAGCCCCTGTCCGAGCTCCGTAAAGCCCTCGGGCAGGACGGCATAATCCATTTTCGCCCGCGCCGGGTCGTACAACACGTCGCGCAGATACTCAAAAAGATATTCCGCTACAGCGTCCATGATTTTATCCTCCTCGGCCGGGCGGTGCCCCGGGAAATCAATTAGTGCGCAACTCCGTTGAAGCGGCAGACCCTGTCGCCGTTCGCCCAGCAGTCTATCTCGCGCACGGTGTACTTCTTCCCCGTGTACGCCTCAAGTATTCCGGCGATAAATCCCTCGTCGTAGGTGCAGACAGTCTCGTTCGTCACGGGAAGCCCGCTGCAATCGAGATCCTGTCCGACCGTCAGCACGATCTCGCCCGACTCGGGGTCAAAATTCTCCATGCGCAGTATCCCGACCTTCAGCTCCTTGAGCGCCGTCTGCAAGCCCACGAGGAAGTTGTCGAGATCCGTCGTCAAATCAAGCGCGTTCTTCGCGAACTCAGTCCCCGCGAGGTGTCCGCAGTCGCGGAAGTGCTGATTGGCGATCTCCACCCCGTACGCCTTTGTGAGCACGTCGAGCATCGTGTACTGCATCAGGCGGTACACGAGCACGGGCATCTCCTCGCCGAGGTCGCCGCGCCCCTCCTTGATATCCCCCAGATTATCCCAGCTGAATTCGTTGTGCTGCTTTCCCTTTGTAAAGATATTCGCCATTATGCACACATCCTTTCATCATCGTATAATATTAATATAATAACGCCGAAATGTCAATAAATTAAATGTCACACTATTGTAACTTTACTCCAAACATTCATTTGGTATAATAACAGCATAGATACGCAGCCTGTTTGAAGATGGAGGATGGAAGCGCATGGATGATTTCACCAGGAAATTCACACCCGTCGGCGGCGGGGAGCAAATTCACTCGATACTCTCGGAGGTGTTCTCCGCTCTTGAGGAAAAGGGGTACAACCCCATAAACCAGATTGTCGGCTATCTCCTGTCGGAGGACCCGACGTACATCACAAGCCACCGCAACGCGCGCGGCCTGATATGCAAGCTTGACCGCGATGAGCTCCTCGGGGAGATCGTGAAGTCCTACTTGGACAAATAATCGCAAAAAGTGTAAAAAACCCGGCGGGAAATCCCGCCGGGTTTTCTGCGCGCTAAAACTGCTCTTTTCCGAACGCGCGCGGCAAAAGCTCCGCCAGCGGATAGCTCACGTACCGCCCGTCGGCGCGGGAGGCGAGCACCTCTATCTCCGGTGAGAACTCGCACAGCATCTGTCTGCACGTGCCGCACGGCACGCAGTAGTTTATCCCGTCGGAGATTATCGCAATCCTCCTGAACTTCCGGTGCCCCGCCGCGACGGCCGCCGTCAGCGCCACCGCCTCGGCGCAGAGCGTCGCGCCGAACGCCGAATTCTCCACGTTGCAGCCCGTGTAAACGCTCCCGTCCGCCGCCTCTACGGCCGCGCCCACGGGAAAGCGCGAATACGGGCTGTAGCTGTGCTCCTTCGCGGCGCTCGCCATGTTGATAAGCTCCCTGTCCGTCACTCTCATTACAATATCCTCCGTTATTTGTAGTAGTACACGCCGCTCTCAAACACCGGCTGGTGCCTGTTCCCGGCTATGTTTTTCGCGACGAGCCCGCCGCGCCTCTCGCTGTGTCCCATCTTCCCGAAAACCCGCCCGTCAGGCGAGAAAATCCCCTCGACCGCGCACCTCGACCCGTTCGGGTTCACCGCGATATCCATCGACGGCGCGCCGCCGATATCGCAGTATTGCGCCGCGATCTGCCCGCCCGCGATGAGCCTCTCAAGTCCGTCCTCCGGAGCCACAAACCGCCCCTCGCCGTGCGAAACCGGCACGGCGTACACGTCCCCGACGTCCGATTTGCTCATCCACGGCGACGCGACCGACGCCACCCGCGTGTACACATATCTCGCCTGATGCCGCCCTATCACGTTGTACGTCAGCGTGTACGGGTTCGTCTCGGGCGCGACAATCTCGCCGAACGGCACGAGGCCGAGCTTGATAAGCGCCTGAAACCCGTTGCAAATGCCGAGCATAAGCCCGTCCCGCGCGCGAAGCAGCCCGTGCGCCGCGTCGGAAATCTCCGCGTTGCGGAAAAACGCCGTGATGAACTTCGCGCTCCCGTCCGGCTCGTCCCCGCCGGAAAATCCGCCGGGCAGCACGACGATCTGGCTCCCCTCTATCGCCCGCCGCGCCTGCGTCACCGACTCGCGCAGCATCTCCGCCGTCAGGTTGCGTATCACGACCGTCTCCGCCGCCGCGCCCGCGCGCTCAAGCGCCCGCACCGTGTCGATCTCGCTGTTCGTCCCCGGGAACGACAGCACCGTCGCCCGCGGCCTCGCGAAGCTCTCCCGCGCGACGTAGACCTGCCGCTTCTCATACGATACCACGGGCGCGTCGCCCTCCGGCTCCGCCCGCGTCGGAAACACGCCCTCGAGCACGCCCTCGCGCTCCGCCAGCAGCTCCGCGAGCGCCTTCGTGTTGCCTTTTGAATATCTGAATACCGGCTCGGCTGTCGTCCGCCCGATAACCGTCGCGCCCTCGACAGGCCGCGTCACCTCCGCGAATACCGCGCCGAAGAACCCCGTATTGGCGTCCGCCTCCGCCTCAAATCCTATGTTGTTGCCGAAGCACATGTTGTAAAGCACCTCGAGCACGTACGGCTCCGCCGCCGCCGCCGCGACAATCACGCCGCTCTTAATCAGCCCGTGGACGCGCCGCCACATCTCCTTTGTCGCCGTGAGGTCGTCGTTCGCCGAAAACAGTACCACGTCATGTCCCGCCGCCTTAAACTCCGGCGAGACGATCTCCCGCGCGTCGGCCGGCGCAATCGCGAAGCTCACGAGCGTCGGCGGCACGTTTATCTCCCCCGCGCCCGCCTCGCCGAAGCTCCCGGACATGCTGTCCTTCCCGCCTATCGCCGCCGTTTCCAGGCCGATCTGCGCGTCGAGCGCGCCGAGCAGCGCCGAGAACACCTTGCCCCACCGCGCCGGCTCGCGCCGCAGCTTCTCAAAATACTCCTGAAACGTCAGATACGCCCTGTCCGGGTCCGCCCCCGCCGCGACGAGCTTCGCGAGGCTCACAATAACCGCCGTCCTCGCCCCGAAATACGGATTCACCTCCGAGATAAACGGGTCAAACCCGAACGCCATCACGCTCGCCGTCGTCGTCTCGCCCGATTGCACGGGCAAAAGCGCCGCCATCACCTGCGGCGAGGTCTTTTGCGTCCTTCCCCCGAACGGCGCGAGCACAGTCGAGGCGCCCACGCTCGAGTCGAACATCTCGCGCAGACCCGCCTGCGACGCAAGCCCGAGCTCATAGTATTCCCGGCGGTTTTTCGCCTCCCATTTCGCGTCCCAGCACAGCTCCGTCACCGCGACGTCCGCGTGCTTCGCCGCGCCGTTCGACGACAAAAACTCCCGCGACAGGCTCGCCACGACCGCGTTCTCAAATCTCAGCACCATGCGCGGCGATTTTGTCACCGTCGCGACGACGTAAGCCTCGAGGTTCTCCCCCGCCGCCTTCGCGATGAACGCCTCCGCATCCCGCGCCGCGACGACGACGGCCATGCGCTCCTGCGACTCCGATATCGCCAGCTCCGTCGCGCCCAGCCCCTCGTACTTCTTCCGCACCTTCGACAGATCAATATCCAGTCCGTCCGCGAGCTCCCCTATCGCCACCGACACGCCGCCCGCGCCGAAATCGTTGCACCGCTTGATGAGCCGCGTCACCTCCGCGTCGCGGAAAAGCCGCTGAATCTTCCGCTCCTCCGGCGCGTTGCCCTTCTGCACCTCACTCGCCATCGTGGACAGCGAGCTCGCGTTGTGCGTCTTGCTCGAGCCCGTCGCGCCGCCGATCCCGTCGCGTCCCGTGCGCCCGCCGAGAAGTATCACGACGTCGCCCGCCTCGGGCGTCTCCCGCCGCACATTCTCGAACTTCACCGCGCCGACGACCGCGCCAATCTCCATGCGCTTCGCCGCGTACCCCGGGTGGTAGAACTCGTGCACAAGCCCGGTCGCAAGCCCAATCTGGTTCCCGTAGCTCGAGTAACCCCGCGCGGCCGTCGTCGTAAGCCTCCTCTGCGGCAGCTTCCCCGGAATCGTGTCCGCGACGGCCGCCCGCGGATCCGCCGCGCCCGTCACGCGCATCGCCTGATAGACGTACGCCCGCCCGGACAGCGGATCGCGTATCGCGCCGCCGATGCACGTCGCCGCACCGCCGAACGGCTCAATCTCCGTCGGGTGGTTGTGCGTCTCGTTCTTGAACATCAGCAGCCAGTCTTCAGTTTTCCCGTCAACCTCGACGTCTATATGTATCGAGCACGCGTTCACCTCTTCGGACACGTCGAGGTTCCGCAATCCCCCGCGCTTCTTCAGCGCCTTCGCCGCGATCGTCCCCAGATCCATCAGCGTAACCGGCCGCTCCGTCCCCTCGCCGTACACCTCGCGCCTAAGCTCGAGGTACCGCCCGAACGCCGCCCGCACCGTCTCGTCGGAAATTTTTATATCCTCAAGCCGCGTCTGAAACGTCGTGTGGCGGCAGTGATCGCTCCAGTACGTGTCCACAAGCCGCAGCTCCGTCACCGTCGGCTCGCGCCTCTCCTCGTCGCGGAAATACGCCCGCATGAACTTCAAATCGTCGAGATCCATCGCGAGCCCGTACTCGCCCAAAAGCTCCGCGAGCTCGCTGTCCGTCGCCGAGATAAACCCTTCGACCGCCCGCACCGGCTCCGGCGCCGGGAACGTCCCGCGCAGCGTCTCCGGCTTCCCGGACGTCACCTCGCGCGTCTCGACGGGGTTTATGAGATGCCGCTTCAGCGCCGTCTCGTCCGCCTCGGAGAGCTTTCCGTGGAACACATACGTGCGCGCGGCGCGCACCGTCGGCTTCTCCCCGCGCGTAATCATCTGTATACACTGCGCGCAGGAGTCCGCGCGCTGGTCGTACTGCCCGGGAAGCGCCTCGACGGATATCCGAAAGCACTCCTCCGCCTCGCGCGGCAGCGCCTCGTCATAAATGTCGTCAATCGCCGGCTCGGAGAGTATCGCCGTGCGCGCCGCGCCGTACTCCTCCGGCGTCACGCCCTCGATGTCGTACCACACGAACAGCCGCACGCGCTCAAGATGACGTATCCCGAGGAAATCGCGCGCCTCGGCGGCGAGGGCGCGCGCCTCGACGTCAAACCCCGGCTTCTTTTCGGTGTAACAGCGAAAAACAGACATATTCTTCCCCCGCAAATTTATTTTATCTCAATCGTCCAGTCGGCTATGTTGCAAAAAACACCCGTCTGCGACGGCTCAAGCCCCGCTATCTCGTTCCTGCCGCTGTACACGGCGTACTGCCTGTACGCAATCGGGATAAACGGCCGCTCGTCCCGTATCCTCTCGCACAGCTCCCGCGCCGCGCCACGCTCCGCGAAGTCGCCCCGCGCCGCGAGGAACGCGCCGAGCAGCGCGTCGTACTCCTCCCCGCCGACGTTCCCGTAATTGAGCGCGCCGCCGGTGCCGACAAGCGCCGACAGGTCAAAATCCGCCGGAAGCCGCGTCTCGCCGTAGTACATGTCAAAATCCCCGGCCTCAAGCGCCTGCTTGAACTCCTCGAACGGCAGCTCGCGCAGCGTGATGTTCAGCCCGACCCGCCGCAGCGCGTCGGAGACCGACTTCGCCGCCGCGAGGCGCGCGTCGTTCCCCGCGCCCACGATAAAATCGAGCGAAAACGGCGTCATCACCCCGTCCACCGGGTACTCGAGGTACGTGTCGCTGTCCGCGTCCGTCATGCCGATAGCGCCCAAAAGCGCGGACAGCCCGGCGGAGCTCCCCGTCCCCTCCCACGTGCTCTCGTAGAGCCTGTAGAACGGCGGCAGCGCGAGCCTCGACGCCGCGCCGCGCGTCCCGAGACAGCTTTGCACAATCGCCTCGCGATCCGCCGCCGCCTCCACCGCCGCGCGGAATCTCACGTCGTCCACGGCCGCCGCCCTCGGGTTGAACCCGATGAACTGCAAAACCGTCGTGTAGTAATATCTCGCCTCGTGATCCCGCCGCGCGGAGCTCACGGGCGCGCTCGAATTCTCCGCGATCAAATCAATCCGCTGCTCCGTAAAATACTCGCCGAGCTGCGCGTCGGCGCAGGACACGAGGTATATCGCGTCGATGGGCAGCCGCGCCGCGTCGCGGTGGTACGTGTTCTTCACGAGTCTCGCCTCGCCGTCCCCCGCGTACTTGTACGGCCCGCACCCGCGCGGCACAGTCCCGGAGGCGCCGTCCTTGATTATCGGAATATCCAAAAGCGCCGGAAGCCTCGCGTTCGGTATCTCCATCTCCACCCTCACCGTCCGCGGCCCTATCACCTCCGCGGATACGACGTTTTTCAGCCTCCCGCCGTACCTCGCGCCCGCCTTCGCCTGTTCTATCGAGTACACCACGTCATACGGCGACAGCTCGTCCCCGTCGGACATGTACACGCCCGCGACGAACGTGAAATCATACGTCAAAAAGTCCGCCGACTCAAAGCTCTCGCACAGCACGTTGCGGTACGTAAAATCGGCGTTCAGCGCGAAAAGCCCCTCATAGCACAGCGTGGAGAGCGCCATGTTGTCCGCGTCCTCCCCCGTCAGCGGATTGAGCGTCGAGGCCGGGTTGAATCTAAGCGAAAATCTCCCGTCGCCCGACGGCACGGCCGGCGGCACCGATATAATCGGCGGCGGAGAGTCCGCAGGCGGCGCGGCGGACGGCGCGGACGGCGCTCCGTCCTCCCCGCCTCCCGCTCCCGCGCACGAGGTCAAAAGCAGCAGCGCAACAAGCGCGCAGATCGTTTTACGCATCGCGCCCGTGGCAGTTTTTGTATTTCACCGGCGTCCCGTCGGCCTTCCGCTTCCCGCACGGGCACGGGTCGTTGCGCCCTATTTTCACGCCCGCCTTGACGGGCTGCTTCTTCACGGAGTCGTCGCCGCCGACGTTCGCGGCCTGCTCCCTCGCGTTCTTCACCACGCCGCGCCGCGACACCTGCTGCTGCGCCTGTATGCGCACGGTGAATATCCGCCGCACGACCTCTTCCTTTATCCCCTCTATCATCTGCTCAAACATGTCAAAGCCGTCGTGCTTGTACGCGTCCAC
>JAISKU010000153.1 GCA_031261245.1 Oscillospiraceae bacterium
AAAGTACATAAACCGCGAGGAGGACGACGGGGTCGAGGGGCTTCGCACGTCGAAGCTGTCCTACCACCCGTGCGCGCTCCTCGAAAAATACATTGTAGAGCTGTAAGAATATGATGAGAAAAGCAATCAAAAATTTGGAGCTTATGAAAATAGGCGGCGTCGGGGAAACTCACTACGGAGGCAGTCAGGCGTGGTACCGCTCCGTATGGCGGCGCGAGGCCGGGTGCGGGCCGACGACGGTGACGTGCGTCGTGAGCTATCTCTCGCGGCGCGGGAGCTGCGCGGCGACGGACAAGACGGAGTTCATAGAGCTTATGAACGACGTGTGGGGCTTCGTCACGCCGACGATTCGCGGGCTGCCCTCGACGCGCCACCTCACCTCGGGCATAAGACAATACATCGCCGCGCGGGATTTCCCGGCGGCGGTGGCGGAGCTTGAGATTTCCGGCAGGGCGACACGGCGCCCCGCGTTTGAGGAGGTTTTGAGCTTTATCGGCGACGCGCTCGACCGCGACGCGCCGGTGGCGTTCCTGTGCCTCGACCACGGCGCGGAGGATAGGCTCGACGACTGGCACTGGACGACGCTCGTCTCCCTCGAGTACGGGGAGGGCGGGGACTCAGGCCCTTCCGCGACGGTGGGAATTCTCGACGGCGGGCGGCTTTTTGAGGTCGATATTTACAAGTGGTACCGCACGTCGTCCTCCGGCGGGGGTTTTGTGGCGATTATTTAACATCCTCGGGCGCAATGAATTCGCCCTGCGGCAAATCTCGCTTCGCTCGATATTGACGCGCCTGCGGCGCGGACGGCGCCGTGCGCCGTCTGCGCTCCGCGCTAATCCCGCAGGCTCTTTAGCAGGGCGATTTCCGCGGCGTAGCCGGGCAGCTCGTTCGGCGTCTCGAGATAGAACGGGAGGTCGCGCAGCGCGGGATGGTTTATTACGGATTTTATCGCGGCCTCGCCGAGGCTGCCGTTCCCTATCGTCTCATGGCGGTCGCGGTGAGACGCGTAGGGATTTTTGCTGTCGTTGAGGTGGATTGCGCGCAGACGGTCGAGGCCGACGATTTTGTCGAACTCCGCGAGCACGCCGTCGAGGTCGGTTACGACGTCGTAGCCGCCGTCGTAGACGTGGCAGGTGTCCAGACACACGCCGAGGCGCGGTCGGAGCGACTCGTCGGCGGCGGCGATTATGTCGCGCAGCTCCTCAAAGCGGCCGCCGAGCTCGCTGCCCTTGCCGGCCATGGTCTCGAGCAGCACGGGGACGGTGCCGCCCGGCGCGACGGCGAAGCTCAGGCACTGCGCGACGAGCTCTATGCCGCGCTGCGCGCCCTGTCCGACGTGGGAGCCGGGGTGGAAGTTGTACATCGCGCCGGGGATCTGCTCGAGCTTCGCGAGGTCGTCCGCCATGGTCTCGCGGGCGAAAACGCGCAGATTTTCCTTTTCGGCGGCGGGGTTGAGCGTGTACGGCGCGTGGCCGAGCGGCGAGCCGATGCCGCGCTCCGCGGCAAATGCGGTGTATGCGGCGACGTCGGCCGCAAGCCACTCCTTCGCGGCGCCGCCGCGCGGGTTGCGGGTGAAAAACTGGTACACGTTCGCCCCGATGCTCTCCGCCGTCCTCCCCATCGCGAGGAAGCCGCCGGAGGAGGAGATGTGACAGCCTATTTTGAACACGTAAATCGCCTCTTTCTTTTTTTGCTTTTCTGTCAATTTTCGATGAAATATGATATAATTCAAAATATACAAATATGCATGTGGGGTGCAGATAATGAAACGCAAGATAATGGTTATTTTACTGGCTTTTGCCATGCTTATACCGGGCTGCGCGGCTCCCGTCGCGGAGCCGGAGGCGACGACGGGCACTCCGACGCCGCCCGCGACGGCGACGCCGGAGGTTACGCCGGACAGCGCGGCCGTCTACGAGTACGGCGACACGCGCGCGATAATAGATTTCAGCGAGTCCCTGCGGTGCTACCTGCTGTACCCGAGGACGGGGATCGACGCGATAGACGCGCCGATATTCGACTGGGCGCACGGCGCGTACGCGGACGCGCAGGAGGATATGCAGGCGCTGCGCAAGACGGATCCCGGCGTCGAGGGCGAGATAAACGTGCAGTACAACTCGTACCTGCGCGGGGAGGCTTACGCGTGCGTCGAGGAGACGGGTTTCTACAACAACTCAAATATGGCGCACCAGAGGGATTTTGTCAAGGTTTTTAATATTGACGTCGGGGACGGAAAAATTCTCCCGCGCGGCGAAATCCTCGCGCCGGAGAGCGCCGGAGACGTGCTTGAGCTGCTGCGCGGCAAGCTGCGCGAGGCGTTTCCGGAGCTGCCGGAGCTCGGGGACGACGCGGACGAGACGTGGCTGGAGAATATCGCGCTGACGGACGGCGGGGTGGACATCCTGCTCGAGGCCGGGCGGCATCTGCCGTCGTACCTCGGCACGCGGCGGTTCGCCCTCACGTATGAGGAGCTGGGTCGCGCGTTCGTGCTGTTTGACCAGCAGTTCAACAGGCCGGCGGCGGCGACCGATCCGACGCCCGAGCCGACGCCGGAGCCGACGCCGCCGCCCACGCCGCGACCCGTGCCGCCGCCGGGGGATTTTTCGCCGCGCGACGAGATTGATCCCGCGAAGCCGATGGTCGCGCTGACGTTCGACGACGGGCCGAGCGGCGTGACGCCGCGCATACTCGATCTGCTGGACGAGTACGGCGGCAAGGCGACGTTCTGCGTCATCGGGAACAGAGTTGAGAATTACGCCGACACCGTGCGGCGCATCGCGGAGGAGGGGAGCGAGATAATCGGGCACTCCTGGGATCACAAGAACCTCGTGAAGCTGTCCGACGCGGCGATGCGCAGCGAGCTTCTGGACACGAACGCGGCGATTGAGGCCGTCCTCGGCTTCTCCCCCGTTCTGTATCGGCCGCCCTACGGCAACGTGAACGACAAGCTGAAGGCCGTGTCCGCGGAGCTCGGCCTGTCGCTTATCGTGTGGTCGGTCGATACGCTCGACTGGAAGACGCGGGACGCGAACAAGACGTGCGACGCGGTATTCAACGACGTGAGGGACGGCGGCATAATCCTCTGCCACGACATATACGACGAGACGGCGGACGCGATGGCGTATGTGATTCCGGAGCTGATCGCGCGGGGCTATCAGCTCGTCACCGTGTCGGAGCTGCTGAGTTTTTCCGACCGCGCCGTCGAGGCGGGCGCGATATACAGAAACAAATGACGCAACACAAAATTCACGAAAAAGTCATTGCCTATACTGCCGAAAAATGATAAAATACCTCAACAGCGATTCGGAGGTAAATATGCCCAGCCGCGAACAAGTCAGAGAAAAGCTCCTGCGGCAGGCCGGGACGGTGCTGCCCCCGGAGCTGGCCATACTTTTAGAGTGCGCCTACGAGGGCGAGAGCCT
>JAISKU010000166.1 GCA_031261245.1 Oscillospiraceae bacterium
GGCCGAACATGCGCGCGATTTTTGGGGATATTTTGCGCTTTTCCATATACTTCGCGGCGCTCGCGCCCTTCGGGGCGGTCAGCGTCTCATGGAAGAAGCGCGCGGCGTCGCGGTTGAGGACGAGCAGGCGGTTCCGGCGGCTCGGCTCTCCCCTCTCGCCCGTCTCCGGCACGGCCATTCCGGCGCGGCGCGCGAGGAATTCAACAGCGTCCTGAAACGGGAGATTTTCGATCTCCATCGCGAAGTTGACGGCGCCGCCGCCGTGTCCGCAGCCGAAGCAGTAGTAAATCTGCTTCTCGCGGTTGACGGAGAACGACGGCGTTTTTTCGCTGTGGAACGGGCAGAGCCCGAATTCGTTCGCGCCGGTGCGGCGCGTGAGCTTGACGTAGGCGGACACGAGCTCCACGATGTCCGTGCGCGCGATTAAATCGTCAAGAAAGCTCTGCGGTATAGGCATAATGTATCACCTCACCTGCCAGGCGTTCGGAATGAACAGCTTCTCATACGTCGAGATCGCGTAGGAGTCCGTCATGCCCGACACGTAGTCGCCCACGGCGCGCCGTAGACCGTCGGAGTCCGCCACGGCGCGGTACTCGTCCGGGAGCTTGTCCGGATTATCCGCATAATACCCAAAAATTCCGTTCAAAATACCGAAAACCTTTGTCTCCTCACTCTTTGCGCGGATATTCCTGTACAGGTTTTCAAACATGAAGCTGTAAAATCCGTCGAACACGAGGCGTATCTCCGCCGACATCGCGATGTCGCCGAGGCGCGCGCTCTCATTTATTATATCGTGCGTTATCGCGTCTATGCGGCGCGACACCGTCTCCCCGAACGCGCACGTTATCTCCGACGGGATATCGTCCGCGGAGAGGATATCCGCGCGTATAGCGTCGTCGAGGTCGTGGTTCAGATACGCCGCGCGGTCGGCGAGGCGCACGACGCGCCCCTCGAGCGTATCCGGGAGCTTGCCGCCCGTGTGGCAGAGGATTCCGTCGCGCGTCTCACGCGTGAGATTCAGGCCGCGGCCGTCCTTTTCGAGCCTGTCCACAACGCGCAGGCTCTGCTCATTGTGGCGGAAGCCGCCCTCGGGCGACATTATCTCCGCGAGCGCACGCTCCCCCGCGTGGCCGAACGGCGTGTGGCCGAGGTCGTGACCGACGGCAATCGCCTCCGTCAGATCCTCGTTGAGCCCAAGCGCGCGCGAAATGGTACGCGCGAGGCGCGAGACCTCGAGCGTGTGGGTCAGTCGCGTGCGGTAGTGGTCGCCCTCGGGGTTGATGAACACCTGCGTCTTATGTATCAGCCTGCGGAACGACTTGCTGTGCGTGATGCGGTCAACGTCGCGCTGAAAGCACGTGCGGATATCGCACTCCGTCTCCGGTTTTTCGCGCCCCAGTGTCCTCGCCGCGAACGACGCCGACGGCGAGAGAGTATTCAGTTCGAGCTCTTCACGTGTTATTCGCGTCAATTTTTTCTCCATATTATTCTTATACGCCGAGTTTGTTGAAATCCCTTTATTTATTTGATTGGGTTGTGGTATACTGTTTGCAGACAAGGAATGCATTTTTTTGCAAAATGAAGGAGTTGTATGAAAAAACGATACAAGGCGCTGATCGGGGCGGCGGTAATTGTGCTGGTTTGCCTGCTGATTTTTCCCGTGCCGGTCAAAATAGATAAAACTGTTCACGCGGTCGAGGTGGCTATAGACGACGATTCGTTTTGCGCGCCCGTGAACGTCACAATCAGCGGGACGTACAGATGGCGACTGCTCGGCAAGGACAGCTTTCGGGGCGATATCAGCTTCGACGCGTATGCTCTGACGGTGGAGAACGCCCTCGTGCAGACGGACAGCATCGCCGCGCTGACGCAGCAGGACGGCGGGGATTTCCTGGATTACGGGAAGTGGATGGACTCGCAGATGTTCGGTTACATGAGCTGGAAGCCGTTTTTCAGTAAATTTGTGGTTCAGGTGTACGTTCCGGACGGGAACGGCGGCGGCGAGTGGAACGATTCGGACGGCCACTGCATAGTCGGCGGCGCCGAGAGCCGCGAGGGGGCGCTGAAGGTGCTCAAACGCTTTTCAAATATTCATCTGCCGCCCTACGAAAACTGGACAGACTGATCACATATTCCGAAGTCGTGACGGTCGAGGTCGCATTTTTATGCCGGACACGAGCCCCATCAGGATATATATCGACACTACTGACGAGCCGCCGTAGCTGAACAGCGGCAGCGTCAGCCCGATAACAGGCGTGAGGCCGAGGCACATGCCGACGTTCTCAAGCGTCTGGAATATCAGCGTCGCCGCGACGCCGGAGCACACGAGCAGGCCGAGCGTGTTGTTCGACTTCACGCCGACGTACAGACACCGCGCGACGAGTATCAGCAGCAGCGCGATAATCGTAATGCAGCCGACGAAGCCGAGCTCCTCCCCCGCCGCCGAAAAGATGAAGTCCGTGTGCTGCTGAGGGATAAGATCGGACTGTGTCATGCGGCCGCGGAACAGCCCTTTTCCCAAAAATCCGCCGGAGGAGATGGCGAGCTTCGACTGGTTCGCCTGCCACATGGTGTCGAGGCCGGTGGGGTCAACCGAGGGGTCAAACAGCACGAGTATACGCAGCTTCTGCTTCTCCGAGAGCATGAAGCTCCAAATCAGCGGAGCCGCAGCCGCCAACGCCGCGCCGCCGAGCGCGAACCAGCGCAGATACACGCCGCCCATGAACATCATCACGATGAGAATGAACGCGTAGACGAGCGCGGAGCCGAGGTCGCTCGACGAGATTAGCAGCAGCGCGAAATACACGCCGAACACGAACATGAGCTGAAAAATCGAGCCGACGGAGTTGAGCGTGCGCCTGTCGCGGCGCACCGAGATCATGCGCGCGATTATTACGATGAACAGGATCTTCACGATCTCCGCGGGCTGTATACCTATTCCGAAAAAGCGCAGCCACGCCCTGTTGCCCGTGTCGCCCTCCTGGCCCCAGATGAACAGCGTGCATATGACGGCCGCGCCGACGATGAAAAGCAGCTTGTACTTGTCGGCGATGATGTCTATGTCGATCAGCGACGTGAGCACGTACAGCGCGATACCGATTATTACGGCCGCGATCTGCACCGCGAGAAGTCTGCCGCTGTCGTACACCCTCGTCGCGCTCGATATGAGAATAATGCCGTACACAGTACAAAACAGACATGTCACAAACAGGAACATGTCCGATTCACGCACGTAGCGGTGTACGGCGTCAAATACTTTTCTCAACTGAACCTCCAAAAGCGATAACCGATACAGTGTTTTTACCGTATCGGTTATTATAGCACATTTTTGCGAATTAGTAAACGGGATTTTACGCTTTGTCCTTAATTTTCGACAGCGCCGCGCCGAGCAGGGGGACGAGAATCACGGCGAGGACGATGTTCGGAAGCATGTACGCGCCGTTGTAGACGAGAGAATACAGGCCGACGGACGGGGTTTTCACGCTCAGATACGCGCCCTCGGCGTATTCCGCCCAGAACGTCACGCCGGAGAGCCAGTGCGCCGCAAACCGTAGCACTCCGCCGGTGAGCGCGCCCAGGGCGTAGCCCTTCAGTCCCAAGCGCCCGCGAAACGCTCCGGCGAAGCCGAGAAGTCCGTAAGCGATGGAGTAGTCGAGCAGAATGGATTCCCACGTGAACGAGTGGCCGCCGATGAAAAACTTCAGCGTACCGAATACGAGCCCCGCGAGTACGCCCCAGCCGACGCCGCCGCGATGTACGGCAAAAACAAGCAGCGGAACCATTGTAATTCCAATGGAACCGCCATACGCCCAGGGCGCGTCAAGCTCCGCCACGAGTCCGAGGACGAGCGCGAGCGCGATGCAGATTGCGCCCTCCGTGAGGGTGCGGGTATTGTTGTTTGCTTTCATTATTCTTCCTCCGCGGGCATTACCCCGATCAGGTTTTAAGGGTTCAGCGCCGATATCGACGCCATCTCAGCCTTCATAACTCCGGCTCCCCTGGTTTGTGTGGATATATTACTACAAAATTTCAGCCGCGTCAAGCGGAAATTACACCTCGCAGAACGCCCGCAAAATCCCGAGGCCGACGTTGCCGCTCTTCTCCGGGTGAAACTGCGTGCCGTACACGTTTGCGCGCTGTACCGCGGCGGTGAGCTCCGCGCCGTACTCCGTCACGGCGATTGTGTCTGCGCCGCACTTCATACCCGCGAACGAGTGGACGAAATAGACGTGCTCACCGGGCTGCGTGTACTTGAACAGCGGGCTTTTTTCGCGCACGGTGGGGAATTTGAGCGCGTTCCAGCCGATGTGCGGAATTTTGTAGCCCGCAGGAATGACGGGCTCAATCGGCAGCACCTCGCCCGGGATGAGCGCGAGCCCCTCGTGCTCCCCGTACTCAAAGCTGCGCTCAAACAGCATCTGCATCCCGAGGCAGATGCCGAGAAGCGGCTTGCCCGACGCGGCTTCGGCGAGCACGACCTCGCGCATTCCGCTCTCGCGGAGCTTGCGCGCGGCGTCCTCAAACGCCCCGACGCCTGGGAGTATCACGCGGTCTGCGGCGTGAATCGTCGCGGCGTCGCGCGTGACGACGGCGCTCTCTCCGATGAACTCAAACGAGGAGCGCAGCGAGAACAGATTGCCGACGCCGTAGTCGATTATCGCGATCATCTACAGCACACCTTTTGTTGAGGGGATTCCGCCGTCGGAGCGCGGGTCGGGCTCGACCGCCTTTGCGAGGGCGCGGGAGAGCGCCTTGAAGCACGCCTCTATGACGTGGTGCGTGTTGTCCCCCGCGAGCTTTTTGACGTGAACCGTTATGCCCGAGCGGCGCGTGAACGCCAGCAAAAACTCCTTGACAAGCTCCGTGTCAAACGTGCCGACCTTTGCGCTGTCCGTCGTCACGTCGTATTCGAGCCAGCCGCGCCCGGAGATGTCAACGGCGGCGAGTACGAGCGTCTCATCCATCGGCAGAATGATGTCGCCGTAGCGCGCGATGCCCGCGCAGTCGCCCAACGCCTCCGCGAACGCCGCGCCGAGGCAGATTCCGATGTCCTCGACGCTGTGGTGATCGTCCACATACCTGTCGCCGGCGCAGTTGAGCGCGAGGTCAAACCTCCCGTGGCGCGAGAAGAGCGTGAGCATGTGGTCGAGGAAGCCTATCCCCGTGTCGATAGCGCCTTTCCCCGAGCCGTCGAGGTTGAGCGTGAGCGAGACGTCCGTCTCCGTCGTCTTGCGTTTGATTTCCGAAATTCTCATTTTATCTCCTCCAACACGTTAAATAGCGTTTCCATCTGTTCCTCCGCGCCAATGGTGATTCGCAGCCAATCGCGAATGCGCGGCTGTCCGAGGTTGCGCACGAGTATCCCGCGCTCCCGCAGCTTTGCGAGCAAATCCGGGCCCGAAATCGTCGGGTGCTTTGCGAATACGAAATTCGCCGACGACGGCAGTACGGTAAGGCCGAGAGTCCGTAGCCGTGAAATTGTGAGGCTGCGCGTTTGCGTGATCTCCGCCCAGTTTTGCGCGTAATAGTCGTTCTCCTCGAGCGCCGCCGCGCCCGCCGCGAGGGTCAGCGAGTTGATGTTGTAGGGGTTGAAGCTGTAGCGTATCGTCTCCAAATCCGCGATAAGCGCGGCGTTGCCGACAGCGTAGCCGAGCCGCGCGCCCGCGAGGTTGCGCGACTTCGAGAACGTGCGCACGACGAGCAGATTGCTGTACGTTGAGGTTAGCGGAACGGCGCTCACGTCCGCGCCCGCGAAATCCGCGTAGGCCTCGTCTATAATCACGAGGTTGTCGGGGTTTGACGTGACGATTTGCTCGATATCGCCGGGCGGAAGGGCGATGCCCGTGGGCGCGTTCGGGTTCGCGAGCACGATGTTTTTGCCTATGCCAACATAATCCCGAGAGGCAACCGTAAGGTCGCTGCGCAGCGGGATTTCCGTGTACGGGACGTTGAACAGCGCCGCGAACACGGGGTAAAAGCCGTAGGTTATATCGGGGAACACGAACGGGCGCTCCGCGCCGCCGAACGCCGCGAACGAGAACGCGAGCGTCTCGTCGCTGCCGTTGCCGAGCGTGATGTTCTCCGGCGCGACGCCGTGGTAGCTCGCGAGCGCGGCGCGAAGATTGGTTCCCTGCGGGTCGCTGTAGAGGTTGAGCGAGCGCGCCGCGCCGCTTACAGCGTCGATTACGCTCTGCGGCGGCGGGAACGGCGACTCATTCGTGTTGAGTTTTATGAGCTTTTCGCGCGGCTGCTCACCCGGCGTATACGGCGTGAGGTTGGGTTTTGTAAAAAACTTGCTCATTTGCGTATCCTCTTTGACACGGACAGGCCGTGCGCCTGCAAGCCCTCGCGCTCCGCGAAGTACACGACGTCCTCGCCGACGGCGTCGAGCGCGTCCTTTGAGAAGTACGTGAACGACGATCTTTTGACGAAATCGTCCACGCCGAGCGGTGAGGCGAACCGCGCCGTGCCGAGCGTCGGCAGCGTGTGATTCGGCCCCGCGAGGTAGTCGCCCAAGGCCTCAGGCGTGTTGCGCCCGAGGAAGATTGAGCCCGCGTTTTTCACGCGCTCAAGGTAGTCGAACGCGTTCTCGACGCACAGCTCAAGGTGCTCCGGCGCGATCTCGTTCGCGATATCGACGGCCTGCGGAATCGAGTCCGCGACGATGATGAGTCCGTTGTCCTCCATTGATTTTCCCGCAATCTCGCGGCGCGGCAGAGCGGCGAGCTGCGTCTCTATCTCGAGCGCCACGGCATGCGCGAGCTGTCGTGAGTCTGTTATTAGCACCGCGCGCGCCGCCGCGTCGTGCTCCGCCTGCGCGAGCATGTCCGCCGCCGCGAGAACCGCGTCCGCCGAGGAATCCGCGACGACGCACACGTCCGACGGCCCCGCCATCATGTCGATTCCGACCGCGCCGAACACCTGCCGCTTCGCCTCCGCGACGTAGGCGTTGCCCGGGCCGACGATTTTGTCAACGCGCGGGACGGATTCCGTGCCGTAGGCGAGCGCGGCGACGGCCTGCGCCCCGCCCATTTTGAACACGCGGTCAACGCCGCCGATTTTCGCAGCCGCGAGTATGTATTTGTTCTTGATTCCGCCGTCTTTTCCCGGCGGAGTGGTCATGATTATCTCCGAAACGCCCGCGATTTTCGCGGGTATCGCGTTCATCAGCGCGGAGGACGGGTACGCCGCCGTGCCGCCGGGTATGTACAGCCCGACGCGCTCAATCGGCGTCACCTTTTGCCCCATGACCGCGCCGTCCGTGCCGCGCGATACGAAGCCCGTGCGGATTTGGTTGCGGTGAAACGCCTCGATGTTCGCGGCGGCGCGCTCCAAGATGCGGATGAACTCCGGCTCAACCTCCGCAACGGCCGCGTCCCACTCGCTCTGTGTGACCTCGAGCGTACTAAGCTCCGCGCCGTCGAATTTTTTGCCGTACTCAAGCAGCGCCGCGTCGCCGCGCGCGCGCACCTGCGCGATTATCTCCGCGACGGCGGCGGATACGTCCGCGCCCGAAGCGACGGCCGGGCGAAGGTCGGACGGTGTGATGTCTTTTGAGTTAAGGATTTTAATCATCATTGCTCCCCACACTCGCCGCCAATCTCGCGATCGCGGCGTGCTTGAACTTAAACCCGGCTTTGTTCGCGATGAGCCGCGCGGACACGTCGCCGATCTCCTCCTTGACCTCGAGGCCGTTCTCCCGCAGTGTCGCGCCCGTCTCCACGATGTCCACGATCACGTCGGAAAGGCCGAGCAGCGGCGCGAGCTCGATCGAGCCGTTGAGCTGTATCACGTCGATCTCGCGGTTTTGACCCGCGTAATAATTTCTCGCGATGTTCACGAACTTCGTAGCGACGCGCAACACGCCGCTGTGTCTGTCCTCAAATTCTCTCGGAGCCGCGACGGCGAGACGGCATTTGCCGACGCCGAGATCCGCGAGCTCATACACATCGGGCGAGCCGTCCATTATGATATCGCTGCCGCACACGCCGATGTCGGCCGCGCCGCGCTCCACGTATATCGCGACGTCGGAGGGCTTTACCCAGAAGTAGCGCACGCCGGCCTGCGCGTTCTCAAACACGAGCTTGCGGCTGTCGCCGAGAATGTCCGCGCAGCCGTAGCCCGCCTTTTCGAAAATGGCGTAGACCGTCTCGCCGAGCCGCCCCTTGGGGAGCGCGATATTCAGGAATCCGGCGTCCGCCGTCGTGTCGTCGATGTCCTCTGCGCGCTCGAGCAGGTCGATGTACACGGCGAAGCCTATCGCGCCCTGGCGCCGCCCGAATTTGCGCATGAGGCTGTCGTAGCGCCCGCCGGAGAGTATCGCCGCAGGTATGCCCTCGGCGTACCCTTGGAATATTATGCCGTCGTAGTAGCTCATGTCGCCCGCGACGGAGAAGTCGATGCGCAAATCCGCGCCCGGGCAGAGCTTCTTTGCGCTCTCGATGACGCTTTTCAGCTCCGCGGCGGCGGCGGCCGTCGCGTCGTTGACGATAAGCGCCTCCAGGTCGCGGTAAACGCTCTCAAACGGCCCGTAGAGCGTGGTTAGGACGCACAGCCTGTCCGCGCTCTCGCGGTCTATTCCGTACTCGCGCGCGAGCTTTTGCACCTCGGGCGCGTTCTTTTCCGAAATTCGGCGCAGGAGCTCCGCGCGGCTGTCGGACGGCAGCTCCATGCCGTCGAGAAGTCCGCCGAGAAAGCCCATGTGCGAGATGTCGATGCAGCTGCGCGGGGTCAGCGCTGAGAGGCTTTTGGACGCGAGGGCGAGAACCTCGCTCATCTCCTCCGTGCCGATGTCGCCTATGCACTCAAGCCCGGACTGCATACGCTCCTTGAATTCGCGGCCGTGCCCGGCGCGGCGGTACACGTTTTCGTTGTAGTACAGGCGCTGTATCCCGTTGGCGGCGCTCTTTGTGTTTTTCACGATCGACAGCGTCACGTCGGGGCGCAGGGCTTTGAGCCGCCCGCCCGCGTCCGTGAACGTGATGATGTCGTCGGAGCCGATGAACGGCTTGTTCGAGGCGTACAGCTCGTACTCCTCGAATTTGCTCATGTCAAAGCGCGTGTAGCCGTACTCGCGGAAGAGCTCCCGCAGCCGGAACACGGCTATCTCGCTGTTTTTCAGAATATCGTCGGAAAATCTCATTTGTTTTGTCCCGTCCGTCATAAATAATATATTAGTATATCGCATTGCGACGCGAACGTCAAGCGGTTACAGCTCAATTACTTTGCTCGCGACCGCGTCGCAAAACGCGCTGTCGTGCTCCACGAACAGCAGCGTCGGCGAGTATTCGGCGATGAGCTCCTCAATCTGCATACGAGAGAGCACGTCGATGTAATTTAGCGGCTCGTCCCACACGTACAGGTGCGCGCGCTCGCACAGGCTCCCCGCGAGCAGCACCTTTTTCTTCTGCCCCGCCGAGTAGTCGCCCATGTCCTTTTCAAACTGCACGCGCTTGAAGTCGAGCTTGCGCAGTATTGAGAGCAGGAGCGTGAAATCTATGCCGCGCGTCTCCGCGAAATCCTCGAGGCTGCCCGTGAGAAACGACGCGTCCTGCGGGACGTATGAGATGACGAGCCCGCTGCCGATGTGCGCCTCGCCCGTGTGCGCGAGCTCCTCGCCGCAGATGAGCTTCAAAATACTGCTCTTGCCGGAGCCGTTGCGGCCGCGCAGCGCGACGCGCTCTCCCCTGTTGACCTCGAACGTGACGTTCTCGCACGCGAGCTTATCGCCGTAGCTAATTGAGACGTTTTCGAGCCACAGCAGGCGGTTTGAGTGGTATGTCAGCGGCGAGAGCTTGAGGCTGTCCGCGAGCTCGAGGTTTTTCATGAGCTTCGACTTCTCGTCAAGCTCGCGCTCGCGCCGGTTTTCGATTGACTTTGAGCGCTTCATCTGCTTTGCCGCAAGGTGTCCGACGTGCCCGCGGTCGGCGCTGTGCGAGCCGATCTTCGTCGCCTCGGCCTTGTCCGACCACTCCGCCTTTTCGCGCGCGGTTTCCGCGAGGCGCTTGATGTCCTTTTTCAGCTCGGCGTTCTTCTCGAGCTCAAAGCTGTCCTGAAGCTCCTTGTTGTGGTACCAGCTCGAGAAATTGCCGCTCTGTATCTCGATGTTCGCGCGGTTGATTGATAAAATGTGGTCAACGCACGCGTCGAGAAACGCGCGGTCATGCGACACGAGTATGAAGCCCGATTTGCCGTTGAGGTAGCGCGCCACGAGCTCGCGCGAGGCCATGTCGAGGTGGTTCGTCGGCTCGTCAATCAGCAGAAACGCGTTCTCGCGCTGGAACAGCGCCGCGAGCAGCGCCTTTGTGCGCTCCCCGTTGGAGAGCGTCTCGAACGGTCTGTACAGTACATCCTCCGACACTGCGAGCTTGCCGAGCTCGCGCCGCAGCTGCCACTCCGGCGCGTCGGGCGCGATCTGCGTCAGCACGGACAGCGTGTCCTCCGACGCGTCGGGGACGGCGTAGGGGAAATACTCGAAATCGACGGACGCGCGAATCTCGCCGCCGTACTCGTATTTGCCGAGAAGCAGCTGCAAAAACGTGGTTTTGCCGCGCCCGTTGCGCCCGCAGAAGCCGAGCTTCCAGTCCGTGTCGAGCGTGAAGGACGCGTCGGAAAATATGTCGTCGTAGCTGCCGGGATACGCGAAAGTCAGGTGTGAAACTGTTATTTGAGACATGTGAGTACCTCCGAAGGTGATAGAAACATTTTATTAATATTAATAATTGTTTTCCGGGAAACGGTGCGGTATAATGTCCGAAAAAGGAGGTTTTTGATATGCCGTTTGAATTTGCAGCGGATCGCCTCGTCTACAGCGAGGACGGGAAAATGCTCGCCGAGGTGACGTTTCCGGAGCTCTCCCCCGGCGTCGTCGATATCGACCACACGTTCGTGGACGACGCGCTGCGCGGGCGCGGAATGGCGGGTCAGCTGATGGAGCGCGTCGCGGAGGAGCTGCGCCGTCGCGGCGTGAAGGCGCGCCTCACGTGTTCCTACGCGCAGGGGTGGTTTGAAAAGCATTCCGAGTATTCGGATATAATATATTAGGAGGAGCAAGATGTCAACATACAGACCCGCATTCTCACAGCCGGCGCCGATAATTTTCGGGCGCGGGGCTATTAACGCGCTCGGCGGAGAGATAAAAAAGCTGGGCAGCAAAAAGATCATGGTCATCTGTGAAAAGGGAATCGAGGACGCCGGTATCGCGAAGGTGGTAACCGACGCGCTTGAGCGCGAGGGAATCGACTACGTGAAGTTCAACCGCGTCATCTCCGACCCGTCGGACAGCGTCGTGGACGAGGCCGGCGTGATTGCGGTTGCGGAGGGCGTGGACTGTCTCGTCGGAGTCGGCGGCGGAAGCTCGATGGACACGGCGAAGGCCACGGCGATATACATGCTCGACCCCGGCCCCGTGCGGCGGTACATACTTCAGGCCCCGCCGACGATAGACACAAAGGTGCCGGTGATTCTCGTCCCGACGACGGCGGGGACAGGCAGCGAGTGTACGACGGTTGCGATAATCTCGCTCCCAGACAAGAGCGTGAAGTGGAGCGCGTTTGTGAACACGACGCTCGCGATTGTCGATCCGGAGCTGACAATGACGTTGCCGAAGTACGAGACTGTGAACACGGGTCTGGACGCGTTTTCGCACGCCGCCGAGGCGATGACCGTGCGCGATTGGAATTACCACTCGGATTTGTTCGGCGAGGCGGCGATACGCAAAATCTGCAAAAACCTCTACACCGCGTGGTCGGAGCCGTCGAATATCGAGGCGCGAAGCGAGATGGCGCTCGCCGCGAACTGGGCGGGGCTGGCGTTTAATAACCCGATTACGCACATCGGACATGCCTGCGCCGACGCGTTCTCGTGCCATTTCCACACGCCGCACGGGCTCGGCTGCGCCCTCGCGCTGCCGGAGACGCTCGCGCTCGTGGCGCCCGTCGTGCCGGAGCGTATGCGCGTCATCGCAAACGCGATGGAGCTGACGCTGCGCGGAGACGAGACGGGCGAGGAGCTCGGGAAGCTCGTCGCGGACGCGCTGCGCGCGATGATGCGGAAGATGGAGATGAAATCGCTGAAAGCTCTCGGCTACTCGCGCGCCGACATCACGTCGCTCGCGCAGGACGTGCTGGAGAACCACCTGTCCAGTTACTGTCCCGTAGATGTGACGTTCGAGGTCGCGGAGAATATCCTCGGCGCGATATACGACACGTATCAGTAAACAAAATTGCACAAAAACAGCCCGCCTGAAAAGGCGGGCTGTTTTTTGTGGTCTGCGGCGAAAAGCAACGTGAATAAATTTAACAAAACCGGCGGCGTCACATAGAATGAGACGTAAGCGCGCGGCGCTTTGATTCAAAAATTACGTAGCAACACAGGAGTGAAACATTATTATGAGTGACGCCACATTAAACGAAAACGCCGACGGTGATTCCTGCTTTTCAATCACCTGCCCCGCCACCATCGAAAAAAGTGCGATTATCTCCGTACCCGCACGCATTAAGCCCTTTGCGCTTGTCGGGCCGATTGAGGCCTGCTGCGACGGCAACCCCGTCGTGACGCCCGGCTGGCACCCCATAGGACACGAGCGCTGTTCCTGCGAGTTCACGATTTCGCAGGAGATAAGCGTCCGCATCCCCATCAGCTTCGGCGCGGATGTGACAGTCGGAGACGTTTTTGCCGACTGCGACAGCCATCCCGGCTATCCGCACCCCAAGCCGCCCTACGATCCCGGCCAGAAGCCCGGGAAGTATCCGCCCAACGCGCCCGACAATGACAATGATTGCGGCTGCGGCGGCGGAAAAGGCGGCCAATACTGATCGCAAAGCGCAGACAGAAAAGCCCGGGTTGACCGGGCTTTTCGCGCGCGGAAAATATTGTGTTGCAAAACCGCGATTTTTGTAGTAAGATATTCAAAATATATTGCCCTTATCGGGCTGTGGGAGGTATTTACATTGTTTTGTGCAAAATGCGGAACGCCGCTCGCCGACAACGCGAAATTTTGCCCGTCCTGCGGGACGCCTACAGAAATCCCCGTCGCACCGGAGACCGTAGAGATTCCCGAGGTCGCGGAACCCGTTGAGATAGCGGAGACTTTTGAGGCGGCGGAGACGGTTGAGACCACGGAGATTCCGGAGGCTGCGGAAGCGCCGATTCCGGTGATTCCGGTGCAGCCGGTCTACTCCCCGATTCCGCCGGAAAAGCCGGTAAAGACGGGAATATCCAAGCCGCTTAAAATAATCATACCCGTCGCGGCGGCGCTGATTGTAATCATACTCTGCGCCACGCTGCTCGTCAGCGCGGCGGGCGGCGGGCTCGCGAAGTCCGTGAAATCCGTCGGGGACGATTTTTCGGAGCGGTTTAACTCCACCCCGCTCTCCGTGCTCACTTCACTCTACAACAGCCTGAACGACGGCGCCATCGACGTGGACTTTGAGTACAACAACCCAAACCGGATAGAAATATACACAGGCAGCGTGACGCTGAAGTCAAACGCCAAGGAGCGCAAGTTCGAGGTTTCCGGCGACGCGTCACTGAACAGCGTTGATCTCGACGCGAGCCTGTACCTCGACGGGAAAATCGCGGCGCTCGGCAGCTCGCTTCTCGACGGGGACAAGTACGGCGTGACATACGCGACCTTTGACAGCGATATCGAGGGCTTCGCGGAGCTGATAGGCCTCGACCCGGACGGGTACGAGGTGGAGCTGCTCAAGAGCTACGTGGACGTAGTTGAGAGCTCGCTGGGCTCGGGCGGCGACGCCGACGCGAAGGCGTTCCAAAAGGACGCGCAGAAGGTGTTCAAGACGTTTCTCGACGGGCTTTCGGCTAAAAAGGGCTCCGAGAAGATAACGCTCGGCGGAAAGAGCGTCAGCGCCAAGACGGTCACGTACACGATTGCGCCGAAGGACATCAAGGGTCTGCTGACGAGCCTCATCGCGCTGTACCGCAACAACACGTATCTGCGCAGCTCCTTTGACGTCGGGCTTTCCGTGATGGCGAGCGGAATTGATTATGACGAGGCGCTTGACGAGCTTGAGGACGCGCTGGAGGATTTTGAGGACTATTACGACGGCGATATTAAGATAACCTTCTTTACCGCGAAAAAGCGCCTGACGCGCGTGGACGTCGCGGCGGAGCTGGAAATCGACAGACAGGACGTCGAAATCGAGGCGACACTCAATTTCGGAGCCGCCGCGGACGACGACTGGACGCTGAAGTTTAAGCTGTCAGACCGCTACAGCGAGTACAGCGGAAGCGTCAGATGGACGTATTCCGAAAGCGACGGCACGGCGAAGAACACGATAAAAGTCTCCTTTAACGACGACGGGTATGAGGAGGCGGTAACGCTGTCCTCGACGTGGAACAAGAAGGACGGCGCTTTCAAGCTCACCGCGAAGGGCGATTACTTCGACGAGCAGCTCAAGGGCAATCTGATTGTCAACAAGAGCGGCTTCACGCTCGATATCAGCCCGGAGATGTACCCCGCGTATATCACGTTAAATCTGAAGTTCACGGGGACGAAGGGCGCGAAGATTGCCGCACCGAGCTTCATAAACCTCGACAAGTGGGATGAGGATCTCATCTACAAGATTGAGGACGCCTTTGAGGAGCTATATTACTTATAAATCGCGAGAAAAAGGCCTCGGGAATTTTCCCGAGGCCTTTCTTTTTTTGATTACACAAATCTTCCGATGTCGCGCGTTATGTTGTACGCCGCTTTCGTCGCCTCGACGATGTTCCTCGGCGCGAGGCAGTCGCCTATGCGGTGGTACTCCGGCGCGAGGAAGCGCAGCGCCTCCGCCTCGTCCGCGAGCGGGCGCTGGCCGACGGCGTAGACGATAGTGTCCGCCGCGAACAGCTTTTGCGCACCGTCCTTTGTCTCGGCGATAACGCCCTTGTCCGTGATTTCAAGCGCCTTTGTGGACAGATTCATCTCGACGCCGCGCCGCGCGAGCTCAAGCCGTATCGCGAGGCCTTGCAGCGTGTTCCCGCCGTCGTTTATGTAGTCGAGCATCTCGATTACCTTGACCTTTTTGCCCGAGCGCGCGAGGTGAATCGCGAGCTCCGCGCCGACGAGCCCGCCGCCGAGTATCACAACGTCGCCTTTTGCCTTTTCGGCGTCGTAGTACACCTCCTCGGCGCCCACGACGTTCGCGCCGTCTATTCCCTGTATTCTCGGCTTTACGGGGCGCGCGCCGAGCGCCGCGATTATCACGTCGGGGGCTTCTTTTTTCGCGAGCTCCGGCGTGACCTCGGTGTTCAGGCGCACCTGAACGCCGGATTTTTCGACGGCTTTTGCCTGGATTTCGAGGTACTCGCCGAGGTTCTTCTTGAACGAGACGCCGTCCTCGCACTTGAGTGCGCCGCCGAGCTTGGCGGTTTTTTCGCACAGCACAACCTCGTGGCCGCGCTCCGACGCGGTGATAGCCGCCTGCATACCGGCGATGCCGCCGCCCGCGATGAGTATTTTTTTCTTTTTTGCGGGCTGAACCGTCCACTTGTTCTCGATCTCGTGGCCAATGACGGGGTTGATTGCGCAGCAGAACTGGCCGTGCGCCATGAGGTTTGAGAAGCACGCCAGACAGCGCATACACTTTTTAATATCGCCGTCGCGCCCGGCGCGCGCCTTGTTCGGCAGGTCGGGGTCAGCGATGAGGCCGCGCGCGAGCTCGACGATATCCGCCTGTCCGGAGGCGATAATCTCCTCCATCAGCGCGGGGTCGGAAAGCGCGCCGACTGTGGCGACTTTGGATTGCTTCACGTGCTTTTTTATCTCGGCGGCGTACTTCACGTTCACGCCGTCGGGCAGGAACATATCGGGGTGAGTCACGGTGAACACGTCCCACACCTCGTGAGAGCCCGCCGAGACGTGGATAAGATCGAGGTGGCCGTCGAGCTGCTTTGCGATCTCGATTCCCTCGTCGATGTCGTATCCGCCGGGATTGCACTCGGAGCCGGAGATGCGCATCTCAATCGGAAAATTCGGGCCGACCTCGCGGCGTATCGCCTTGCAGATCTCGACCGCGAGACGGCAGCGGTTCTCGGGAGAGCCGCCCCAGCGGTCTGTGCGGCGGTTTGATATAGGCGACATGAACTCGGTTATCAGCCAGCCGTGCCCGCCGTGGATTGTCACCATGCCGAAGCCGCTGCGCTTTGCCGTCGCGGCCGCTTTCGCGAATTTGTCTATCGTTTGGAAGATTACCTCCTCCGTCATCGCCTCGACGTGGAATCCGTTCTCCGTCGTGTACTCCATAGGCCCGTAGAGCTGATTGCCGGCCGCCGCCGAGGAGTGCGCGTGGGAGCCGGAGTGCGAAAGCTCAATGGACGCCACAGCGCCGTGGCGCGATATGGAGTCCGCGAGGTTGTACAGCGACGGGAAGATGTCCGGGTGGTCGAGCGCGATGTGGCCGAAGTTGAAGCGGCCGTGCTCCGAATCGACGACGCAGTCGCCCACGCACACGGACGCGGCCCCGCCGAGCGCCTTGCGCTCATAGTACGCGTTCGTCTCCTGGATCGGGAAATACCGTGTCGTCAGGTGCGCGGAGCCCGTGGGCGAGCCGAAAATGCGGTTGCGGAACGTGGTTCCCGCGAGCGTTATCGGTGAAAACAGGTGCGGATATTTGATTTCGTACATGCTGTCCTCTCCTTTGTTGTTTTTCAAAATTATATCATCTCTCGGCGGGATGTCAACGCGATATTGCGCCTAAACCCTCGGCTTTGCGAGCCCGTCCTTCTCGGACACGCCAGTGTGGCGCATGTTGCGCCAATCCGACGTCTTGTGGAAAATCGCAAAGAGCTGTATCGGGAACCACATCACCATGAACACCGGAAACGTGAGAATTCCCTTCCACATGCGCGCGACGTTGTATCCCGCGGCGGCGGAGAGCGCCGCCGCGAAAACGGACGCGGCCAGATACGACACGACAATCGTTATCCCGAGCCCCGCGACGGCGGGCGCTCCGCCGTAGACGGCAATCGCCAGACCCGCGGCGGCCGAGACGACGCCCGCGGCCTGTGTGTACGGCATTGTCAGAATCATTATCTCGTCAAAGATTTGGAAGCGTTGGCCGCGTTTTGCGAGTTTGGTGAAAATTTTCGGCATCATTTTCTTCGACACGAGGAAGAATCCGCTGCACCAGCGCATACGCTGGTGAAACGACGACGTCCACGTCGTCGGCTGCTCGTCGTATGTAATTGCGTCGGGCACCCACTCCACGCACTCCCCCGCGAGCGCCATTATAGCGGTGATCTCCGCGTCCTCGGTTATCGACTCGGTGCTCCAGCCGCCGATCTTCTCTATGACCTCGCGCGAAATGGCGAAGCCTGTCCCGTCTATCGGCGAGGACAGTCCGAGGTTGGAGCGCGCGCGGTTGAACAGGAGGTTGAATATCTCAAAATACAGCGTGTAGCTGCCGGATACCTGCGAGTTGTAGGGGTTTTTCGTCATGCGGCGGCTCTTGCAGACGCGCGCGCCGGACTTGAACGCGTTGTTCATCTTCCGGAAATAGTCGGGCGCCGCGATGTTGTCCGCGTCAAAGACGCAGAACGCGTCGTAGCCCCTGCCGGAGAGCTGTTCAAACGCCTCTTTCAGCACGTCGCCCTTGTAGTGCACCGGGTTTTCGCACTTTATGATGTCGGCGCCCGCCTCGCGCGCCGCGCTTTCCGTGCCGTCCTTGCAGTTGTTCGGCGCGACGTACACGTCGAAAAGCTCCGGCGGATACTCCTGCGCGTTCAGGCTTCCGACGATTCCGGCGATGACCGTCTCCTCGTTTCTCGCGGGAATTATGACAGCGAATTTCGTCGCGGGCTCGGCCTCCTCATATTTTTTCAGCCGTCCGAACGCGAACAGCATGATTACGACAAAATACGCGCCGACAATCGTCAGGAAAATCGAGATAACGAACGAGATTGCGGAAACTATCTCCATCAAGAACCACGGCCTTTCATCTATATCAAAGCGAATACTATCAGGAGTATCCTAAAAAACAGCGCTCAATATTCTTAAAATTTGATTAAACCGGATTTTACGCCTTGAAGCCGTCCTTGAGCGACACCGCGCGGTTGAACACCGTCTGGCCGGCGGCGGAATACTTGCTGTCCGCCGCGAAGTAGCCCGTGCGCAAAAACTGGAACGCGGCGGGGGCCTTGACGGTCTCGAGAAATTTTTCGCCCTTGCAGCGCTCAAGTATCTCGAGAGAGGCCGCGTTTATGCTCGTCGTAAAGTCCTCGGCGGCGTCGGGTTCGGGATCCGTGAACAGGTTTTCGTACAGGCGCACCGAAATGTCGGCGCAGTTCGACGCGTCCGTCCAGTGTATCGTGCCGCGAACCTTGCGCCCGTCGGGCGTGTTGCCGCCGCGCGTCTCGGGGTCGTACTCCGCGTACACCTCGATCGGCGCGCCGTCCTCGGCGGCCTTGTAGCCCGTGCACTTGACGATGTACGCCGATTTCAGGCGCACCTCGTTGCCGACGAACAGGCGGTTGTACTTTTTCGGCGGCTCCGTCATGAAGTCCTCCTGCTCTATCCACACCTCGCGCGAGAACGACACGCTGCGCGTCCCGGCGGCCTCGTCCTCGGGGTTGTTTTCGACCTCAAAGCTCTCGCGCTGCCCCTCGGGGTAGTTCGTGATGATGAGCTTAACCGGGCGCAGCACGACCATGACGCGCTGCGCGTTTTTGTTCAAATCCTCGCGCAGGCAGTGCTCCAAGAGCGAGTACTCAACCATGTTCGGAGACTTCGCCACGCCCACGCGCTCAATGAAATCGCGTATTGACGCGGGTGTGTAGCCGCGCCGGCGCAGTCCGCAGAGCGTGGGCATACGCGGGTCGTCCCAGCCGTCTACGAATTGCTCGTCCACAAGACGGCGCAGCTTGCGCTTTGACATGACCGTGTGGTCAATATTCAGCCGCGCGAACTCGATCTGGCGCGGGCGCGACGGCACGTCGGCGTTGTCGATCACCCAGTCGTAAAGCGGGCGGTGATCCTCATACTCGAGCGAGCAGAGCGAGTGCGTTATGCCCTCTATCGCGTCCTGAATCGGGTGTGCGAAGTCGTACATCGGGAAAACGCACCACCTTGTCCCCTGCCTGTGGTGTTCGATAAACCGTATGCGGTACAGCGCTGGGTCGCGCATGTTGAAGTTGCCGCTCGCGAGGTCGATTTTCGCGCGGAGAGTCATCGCGCCCTCGGGAAACTCGCCGTTCTTCATGCGCTCAAACAAATCGAGGCTCTCCTCAATCGGGCGGTTGCGGTACGGGCTTTTCGCGGGGACGCCGACGTCGCCGCGATTCGCCTTGAATTCCTCCGGCGAGAGCTCACAGACGTAGGCGAGGCCTTTTTTTATGAGCCCGACGGCGAACTCGTACGTCTGCGGAAAATAGTCGCTGCCGTAGAAGAAGCTTGTCCACTCAAACCCGAGCCACTTGATGTCCTCTTTGATTGCGTCGACGAATTCCTCGTCCTCCTTGGCGGGGTTTGTGTCGTCCATGCGCAGATTGCACTCGCCGCCGTAGCGCTGCGCCGTGCCGAAGTCGATTGTGAGCGCCTTGCAGTGCCCGATGTGCAGGTAGCCGTTCGGCTCCGGCGGGAAGCGCGTGCGGATTTTCGCGCCCTCGAAGCGTCCGCCCGGTGCGAGATCCTCGTCGATAAACGCGTGGATGAAGTTTTTTGATTCTTCCATTGTATCAGCTCCAAAACATAGTGAAAGTATTATATACTAAAATATGTGAATTTACAAACTCTTTATGTGTTTCTGTACCCCTCAAGACGCTCCTCGTCCTTATCCTCGAGCCCGTGCTCCCCCGCGAGCGATTCGAGGTGGTGCGTGAACTCGTGAATCAGCAGCTTGCGCAG
>JAISKU010000151.1 GCA_031261245.1 Oscillospiraceae bacterium
GTCGCGGAGGACGCGCGGGAGACGGCGCAAAGGTACGGCCTCGGCCTCGAGATTGCGGAGTTCTGCACCGCGATGAACATGGACGCGGATTTTCCGCGGTGGGACGCGAAGGTGCGGCGGGAGCTTGCGGGGATATCGCGCGTCGCGTTCCACGCGCCGTTCAACGAGCTGTGCCCGGCGGCGATTGAGCCGCGCGTCCTCGAGGTCACGCGCGCGCGGTACCGCGAGGCTGCGGCGCTCGCAATCGGCTACGGCGCGCGGCGAATGGTCGTGCACTCCGGCTATGTGCCGCTTATATATTTCAAGGAGTATTTCCACGAGCGGAGCGTCGGGTTCTGGCGCGGGCTGCTGCGTGAGCTGCCGGGGGACTTTACGCTCCTGCTCGAAAACGTTCTGGAGGACTCGCCGGAGCTTGACGCGGGGATCGTCCGCGAGGTGGACGACGCGCGGTTCCGGCTCTGCTTCGACATAGGGCACGCGAACACGATAGTGTCGGACGTGCCGATAGACGAGTGGATCGACGTCGCGGCGCCGCACATCGGGCACGTACACGTGCACAACAACCACAGGGAGTGGGATCACCACAACCCGCCGGGCGACGGGACGATCGACATGAAGCGCGCTCTTTCGCGGCTTCTCGCGCAGTGCCCCGGCGCGACGTTCTCAATCGAGTCGATTGAGGCGGCACCGGCGGCGGAGTGGCTGGAAAACGAGGGGTTTTTCGCGTGAAGTACGAGTGTCACGGGCACATGATGGCCGACGGGGAGAGCTATAAGCTCGCGCGCGAGCGGCACGCGGACGCGCCGGACGAGCGCTGGATTCGCGGCGTGTTCGGGGATTTGCGCGCGCGGGGGATTATGTACTTCCGCGACGGCGGGGATCGGCTCGGCGTGTCGCGGCTCGCGAAGGCGATAGCGCCGGAGTACGGGGTTGAGTACCGCACGCCGGAGTTCATTTTGCACCGCGAGGGGCACTACGGCGCGATGTACGGCAGGAGTTTTGGCGATTTGCGCGGCGCGCGGGAGCTTGTCCGCGAGGCCGGGCGCGGGGGCGCGGATTTTGTGAAGATTGCGGTGAGCGGAATGCTCGATTTCGAGGGCGACGGCGGCGTCACGGGGCCGTCGCTCGAACTCGCGGAGCTGTGCGAGCTCGTGAACATCGCCTCGGGCGAGGGATTTCGCGTCATGGCGCACTGCAACGGCGCGCGGAACATAAAAAACGCGCTTGAGGCGGGCGTCGCAAGCCTTGAGCACGGGTTCTCGATTGACGACGAGGGCGTGGCGCTGCTGCGCGAGACCGGCGCGGTGTGGGTTCCGACGTGCGTCACGGTCGCGAACAATTTGAGCGGCGGGCGGTACCCCAAGGCGACGATGGAGCGGATTCTGGCGGGTCACGCGGAGATGCTGAGACGCGCCGCGTCGCGGGGGTGTCTGATTGCGACGGGGAGCGACAGCGGCGCTTATGGCGTGCCGCACGGGAGCGGGACGGAGGACGAGATTGCGTACCTCGGCGCGCTCGGGATTGACACCGCGCCGGGAAACGAAAGAATACGGGAAACATTCCGACGCGATTAACGCGCCGGAATGTTTTTTGCGAATTCCTTTATCGCGGCGAAGCTCTCCGCGCTTATCACATGCTCCATACGGCACGCGTCGCGCGCCGCCGTCTCCTCCGGGACGCCGAGGGTTTTCAGCCACGTCGTGAGGAACACGTGGCGCTCATACATGCGCTCCGCAATCTCGCGGCCCGTGTCCGTGAGGGTGATGTGCAGCTCTCCGTCCATCGTGATGTAGCCGCCCTCGCGCAGGTTTTTCATCGCGACGGAGACGCTCGGCTTCGTGACGCCGAGCTCCGCGGCGACCTCGACGGAGTGCACTCCCGCGCCGCCGAACCCGAGGACGAGGATAGTCTCAAGATAGTTCTCGGCGGATTCGTGAATCTTCATAACCGCGGATTAAAAGGCTTTTTTGTATATCGCGATGCCGCCCTCCTTGGCGGAGCAGGCGCCGAGCTGGGGAATCAGCTCAACAAAATGCGGGGACTTCATGTGGGCGTCGAGGCTCTCCTGATCCTCCCACTCCTCGATCATCGCGAAGTGGACCGGGTCGTTTATGTCGCTGTAGAGCTGGTAGCTTATGCAGCCCTTGTCGTTTGCGTTCGTCTTTGCGACGATCTGCTTTGCGAGGGCGAGGTAGGTTTCGACCTTGTCGGCGGCGATGTAGTCATTTGCGACAACTTTGATGGACATGATGGAATCTCCTTTTATTTTAATATTTTTCGTAGCTTACAACTTCGTCAAAGGGCAGGCGCGGGCGCGCCTCGGGAGTCTCCGCGGGGTAGCCGATGGGCGTGACGGCGACGATCTCGACGTCCTCCGGAATCGCGAGGGCGGCGCGCACCTGCTCCGGGAAAAAGTGCCCGAGCCAGCACGTGCCGAGGCCGAGCTCCTGCGCGCGCAGCAGCATGAACGAGAACGCGATGGACGTGTCCACGGGCGCGGTGCGCTCTCCGCAGCTCATGTCGTAGCTGGCGGTGGCGACGGCGACGATCGCGGCGGGCGCCTCCTTCACGGACTGCTGGCGCTCCGACGCCTCATACAGCGCCGCGAGCTTTTCCGGGTCGCGCACGAGTATGAATTTCCACTTCTGCTGGTTCGACGCCGACGGGGCGAGGCGTCCTGCCTCAAGCACCTCGCGCAGCAGCGCCTCCTCAACCGGTTTGCTGCTGTAGCTGCGCACGCTGCGGCGGGTTTCGATTGCTTCCTTTACTGTCATGGGCTCACCTCCGAAGATTTTAGTAAATGATATCACAAAATTCCGCCGCCCGCAATAGAATGTTGCATACGCGGATAAATGTATTTCGGGGGAAAGGTCATGGCTTCAAACGCGAATTTTTACTTCAAGCCCGGTGTGGGCTCTCACATTGAGACGCGGGTAACGCTGCGCGAGGACACGCAACCGGCGATATGCGGTACGGTAATGGCGGGGGACGCGCCCGCGCCCGCCGCGCTCGTGCTTCTGCTTCGGGCGCAGGACAGGAAATTTGTTGACAGGCAGTTTACGGACGACGACGGGCAGTTTTTCTTCGGGCCGCTCGAGCCCGACGAGCTGTACCTTGTGAAAATACACAGGAGCGGCACGGAGATACGGGAGTTGGAGAATTAGATTTCGCGCGCGACGGCCTCGGCCGCCGTCGTGGCCTGCGTGATGTTCTTCGGCGTCGCGCAGTCGCCTATTACATAGAACTCGGGCGCGGCGTCGCGCAGTGCGTACGCCGCGTCGGAGAGCGGGGACTGTCCGACGGCGTAGACGACGCAGTCGGCGTCCACGAAGCGCTCTCCCTGCGCACTCTCACAGCGCACGCCGGAGGGCGTGATCTCAAGCGCGGTAGTGCCGAGCGCGAGCGCGATGTCGCGCCCCTTTATCTCGACGTCGAGCGCGAACTGGTGGAGGATATTGCCGCCGCTGTTGAGCGTTGGCGCCATCTCGACGATTGTGACGGCGCGGCCGGTTCCGGCGAGGAAGATCGCGAGCTCCGTGCCGACGAGGCCGCCGCCGAGCACGACGACGCGGGCTTTCGCCTTTTCGGGGTTTTCGTAGACCTCCTCGGCGGAGAGGACGTGCGGCAGGTCGATTCCCGGGATGCGCGGGCGGACGGGGCGGGCCCCGAGCGCGGCGACGACGGCGTCAGGGTGCAGCGCGGCGACGTTTTCGGGCGTCGCGGGCGTGTTCAGGCGCACGTCAACAGGCAGGGAGGCGACGAGCTTTGACTGATACGCGAGGTAATCGCGTATCTTTTTTTTGAACGGGACGTTCTCCTCGCATTTGAGCGTGCCGCCGAGACGCGGCGAGGCCTCCAGCAGGACGACGCGGTGACCCCGGCGCGCGAGGGTGATCGCGGCGTGTGTTCCCGCGACGCCGCCGCCCGCGACGACGACGTTTTTGGCGGTTTGAGCGGGGGGGAGCGCGGCGTACTCAAGCTCGTTGCCGATCTCCGTGTTGACGGCGCAGTATATCTGGCCGTTTGTCAGGAGTCCCGAGAAGCACTGGAGACAGCGCAGACAGGGGCGGATCTCCGCGGCGCGGCCGGAGCGGGCTTTTTTCGGCAGGTCGGGGTCGGCGAGGAGCGCGCGGGCGAGCTCAATCACGTCGGCGCGGCCGGAGGCGACGATCTCCTCGAGAAGCGCCGGGTCGCAGTGCGCGCCGACGGTCGCGACGGGCGTCTTGACGTGTTTTTTTATCGCCTCGGCGTATTTGATGTTCGCGGAGTCCTCCGAGAATATGGACGGGTGGGTGACGCAGAACACCTCGGGATACTCGTGGTGTCCCGCCGAGACGTGGAGCAGATCGACGTGGCCGTCGAGGGCTTTCGCGATCTCGATCCCCTCGTCGAGGTCGTAGCCGCGCGGCGTGACCTCGCTTCCGGAGATGCGTATCTCGACGGGAAAGGCCGCGCCGCAGGCTTTTTTTATCGCGTCGGCGATGGCGACGGGCAGGCGCGCGCGGTTTTCCGGGCTGCCGCCCCACTTGTCGGTGCGGGTGTTGACCTTTGAGGAGAGGAACTGCGACAGGAGCCAGCCGTGCCCGGCGTGGATTGTGACCATGCCGAAGCCGCAGGCCTTCGCCCAAGCGGCGGCGCGGGCGTACTTTCCGATTGTTTCGAGAATCAGCTCCTCCGGCATGGCGCGGAAAACGCCCTCGGCATTCTCCCCGTCCACGGGGCCGTAGACGGTTTTGCCCGAGAAGCGCGTCATGCGGGAGTAGATTCCGGCGTGCTGAAGCTCCAC
>JAISKU010000067.1 GCA_031261245.1 Oscillospiraceae bacterium
AAGATTATTATCAAACGAATAGATTATCCGATATGAATACTTAATTAGTTGCCGCAGATTGAGCTCCGGAAATTCAAGTACGGGGCTGCCCATTTCCGGAAAAACGCGCAAATCCTCAACCATTGTTATTATCTCGTTGACAACCTTTTTTGCCTGAAAGGGTGAATCCTCGGCGATATAGTCCCCGATGCTTTTGAGATTGTCAATGGCGCGCCGCGACCACTCAATTTCCGTCACTGCGCAAACAGTTTTCGCACCTCGTCATGAGTGCGCGTATTACCAGCCGAGATATCCTCGAGCCCGGACTTAATGCTGTTTGCGACATAGAGCTTGTAGATTACGTCTTCAAATGTGACGTCGTCCGGCAACTCGTTTATTATGTTAATTACTTCCTGTTTGGACATGAAATCACTTCCTCACTGCATTATATCATGCTTCCCCGCACAGCGTCAAGAAATTCCTGCGTGCTCACGGCGCGCGCCTCAAAGCCCGGCTCAACGAGTCCGACGAGGTCGCGCGTCATCACGCCCGCCTCGAGCGTCGCGATGCACGCGCGCTCCAGTCGCTCCGCGAAGCCGGAAAGCTCCGCAAGTCCGTCGAGCTCACCGCGCTTTTTCAGCGCGCCCGTCCACGCGAAGATTGTCGCGACGGGGTTCGTGGAGGTCGTCTCGCCCTTGAGGTACCTGTAATAGTGCCGCGTCACGGTGCCGTGCGCCGCCTCAAATTCGTACACGCCGTCGGGGGAGACGAGCACGCTCGTCATCAGCGCGAGCGCGCCGAACGCGGAGCTCACCATGTCGCTCATTACGTCGCCGTCGTAGTTTTTCAGCGCCCAGATGATTCCGCCGCGTGAGCGCATGACGCGCGCCACCGCGTCGTCAATCAGCGTGTAAAAATATGTAATCCCGAGCTTCTCAAACTCCGCGCGGTAGTTTGCCTCATACTCCTCCTCGAATATCTCCTTGAAATGCCCGTCGTAGATCTTCGATATCGTGTCCTTCGTCGAGAACCACAGGTCCTGCCTCGTCGAGAGCGCGTAGTTGAAGCACGAGCGCGCGAACGAGAGAATCGACGTGTCCTTGTTGTGCATTCCGCGCCACACGGCGGGGGAGTCGAGCGTCTGAAGCTGATATTCCGACGTTTTCCCGCTTTTGCCGGTAAAAATCATCTTCACGTCGCCCGGCTCGTCGGCGTAAAACTCTACGCCCGAGTACACGTCGCCGTAGGCGTGGCGCGCGATTGTAATCGGCGAGACCCACGTCTTGACGGACGGCTTCACGCACGCGACGGAGATAGGCGCGCGGAAAACCGTGCCGTCGAGTATCGCGCGGAGCGTGCCGTTCGGCGACCTCCACATCTGTTTCAGCTCCGGAAACTCCTCCATGCGCTGTTTGTTTGGGGTTATAGTAGCACACTTTACGGCAACACCGAGCTTTTTTGCGGCGTTAGCGGCGTCAACTGTGACTTGATCGTCCGTCGCGTTGCGGTTTAATAGCCCGAGATCGTAGTACTCGGTTTTCAGGTCGATGTACGGCAAAATCAGCGTGTCCTTGATCATCTGCCAGAGCACGCGCGTCATCTCGTCGCCGTCAATCTCGACGAGCGGTGTGGTCATTTGGATTTTCGACATGGTTTTTGAAACTCCTCTGTTTATTAATTTCGCCTCATCTGTCGCACGATGCCCCCTCTGTCGCCTGCGGCGACATCTCCCCCGCCGCGCGGGGGCGATTACGCGCTTTACCTCCCCTGCTCGGCGGGGGAGGTGCCGCCCGTGGGCGGCGGTGGGGGCATATTCCGCGGTGGGGACATATTCATCTGCAAATTGTTAATTGAATCGTGAATGACTTCACAGACGCTGTCAAACCTCTCGTCAACTTCCGTATTTGCAAACCGTAAAACCGTGATTCGCCGCGCGTTGATATATTCGGTTCTTATTGCATCGTATTCCGCTTGCGCGGGTTCAAAATGCCACCTGCCATCCAATTCAATCGCTAACTTCAACCTCGCGCAATAAAAATCCACGATATAATCGCCGATTGGGAATTGCCGCCTAAAATGCAGCGGAATTGCTCTTAAATACTGATACCACAACTTATTTTCCTGTGGCGTCGCATTATTCCGCAAATCACGAATCCGCTGTACATTTTGGCCGTCCCTCATTTCCCATACCCCTTCGCGTAATAATTCATCAGACACCCCTCGGTGAGAATCAGCCGCTCCTCGTCCGTCAGTCCTTTGCAGTACAGCACGAGTCCGCGCGGCTTGCCGAACACGGGGATAACCGTCGCGGCAAACTCCTCCCTGCCCGCGAGTATCCCCTCGCGCAGCCCGGGAACGTACACCCAGCCGCCCTCGGAATAGTCAAAATCAATCTCGTCGTCCATCGTGAACGGCACGATGCCCCAGTTTATGCAGTTCGAGCGGTACCGCTTCGTCGCGTACTCATACGCGATGTTGGCCCAACCGCCGAGCACCTTCTGACAGCTCGCCGCCTGCTCCCGCGCGCTGCCGTCGCCGGGCTTGCGGGCGAAAACGAGCGAGCCGACGGTGGTGTTCGCGATCCTCCCGTCCACCGCCCTCAGCGCCTCCGCGACCTCGGCGGGCACGTCGCCGAGCCGCCGCGCGTCCTCGAGAGCGCGCACGGCTTTGCTCTTCGCCACATACTCCGGCGCGCGGCGCGAGAGCGCAAATTCCGACAGCGCGATGGGGTTGGAGCGGTAGCTCGACGTCTCACCGGACGGAATCAGCTCATCCGTCGTCGTCACGTCGTCGTGGATCACGGCGCACAGCCGCAGCAGCAGATTGTCCTCCATGCGGTGCATCTTCGGCCAGTCCGCGATGTTCGGCCCGAAGCGCAACTCCACGGACGCGTTCGGCTTTCCGTACCCGTCGTACACGCGCTTGTCGTAAACCGAGCCGTCGTAGCGGTACTCGCGCGGGACTTCCGTATACTCTATATCCGTCGCGGCGGTGAGAATCCCGCCGTTCGCCGCCGTCGCCGCGATGCTCCGCGCGTCCATGAGCGCCACCGACGCAATCTGCCCGCTACCGGGCTTTGAGCCCTCGCGCGAGGCGAAGTTGCGCGTCGCGTGGCGAATCGACAGCGTGTTGTGCGCCGGGGTGTCGCCCGCGCCGAAGCACGGCCCGCACGCCGCCGGTTTGAGCACCGCGCCCGCCTCCATGAGGCTCGCCGCGAGCCCGTCGCGCGTCACCGCGAGGCCTATCGGGGTGCTCGACGGGTACACGCTCAAATCAAAATAGCCGTCGCCGATTGATTTTGCGGCGAGAATGTCCGCCGCGACGGAGATGTTCTCATACATGCCGCCGGAGCAGCCGACGATTATGCCCTGCTCCACCGCGATTTTGCCGTCCGCGGTGATATTGCGCCGCAGATCCATCTTCACGCGCCCGCCGAGCTCCCTGTCGCAATCCGCCTCAACCTCCGCGAAAATTTTCGCGGGATTCGCCTGAAGCTCGTGAATCGTGTACGCCTTCGACGGGTGGAACGGCAACGCAATCATGGCCTCGATTTTCGACAGATCAATCGTCACGAGCGAGTCGTAGTACGCGCCGTCCTGCGGCGACAGCTCCTCATAATCGCCGGGCCGCCCGATGTTCTCATAGTACGCCCGCACGGTCTCGTCCGTCGTCCAAATGGAGCTCAGGCAGCTCGTCTCCGTCGTCATCACGTCGATTCCTATGCGGAAATCCATCGACAGCGCGCCGATGCCCGGCCCCGCGAACTCTAAAATTTTGTTCTTCACAAACCCGCCCGGGAACGTCGCCGCCACGAGCGCGAGCGCCACGTCATGCGGCCCGATTCCGTGCGGCACCTCTCCCTCGACCCACACGAGCACAACCTCCGGCGCGTCCACGTCGTAGGTGTTCTTCAAAAGCTGCTTCGCGAGCTCGCCGCCGCCCTCGCCGACGCCGAGCGTGCCGTAGCACCCGTAGCGCGTGTGCGAGTCGGAGCCGAGAATCATCGCGCCGCACTTTGCGAGCTTTTCGCGCGCGTACTGGTGAATCACCGCCTGATTCGCGGGGACGTAAATCCCGCCGTACTTTTTCGCGGCGGACAGGCCGAACGCGTGGTCGTCCTCGTTTATCGTCCCGCCGACGGCGCACAGCGAGGTGTGGCACTTTGTCAGCGCGGAGGGGAGCGGAAACTCCGTCATGCCGCTCGCCCGCGCGGTCTGGATGATACCGACGTACGTGATGTCGTGCGACACGAGCGCGTCGAATTTGATCTTCAGCTTATTCGGATCCGTTGACGAGTTGTGCGCGGCGAGAATCCGGTACGCCATCGTCTTATCGCGCCCCGCCGCGTCGGATTTCGACGCAGAAGCCACCTTGCCGCCAATTAATGTTACCGGGTTTGAGCTTATTGTTATCATATACCCTCCTACATGTTGCCTGTTATGTACATCACCGCCGCGGCCGCCGCGATCGGCGCGGTGTCGCACCGCAGAATCCGCGCGCCCAGCGATACGGAGCGCAGCCCGTGTTGCGTGGCGATAGCCGCCTCCACGGGCGTGAAGCCGCCCTCGGCTCCCGTGACGATCGCGACGCTTTTCGGCGCGGAATTTTCGGAAAACGCGTCGCGGAGCGTCAAGTTTTTCTCGTTCTCATAGAAAAACAGCGGTAAATCAGAACTTTTTGCGGTTATAACAGCACTTTCAAACGATTCGCAAGCCGATACGTCCGGGATTATCCCGCGTCCGGACTGCTCCGCCGCGCTCTCGGATATCGCCGCGAGCCGCGCAAGCTTCTTCTCGAGCGCCCTGCCGTCCGGGGTTGACACCGTGCGCTCCGACGGGAAGAGGAAGAACTCCGCCGCGCCGAGCTCGACGCACTTCTGCACCGCGTACTCGAGCCGCTCTCCCTTCGCGTACGCGAGGAACACCGAAAGCCTCACCGACGGCTCACCGCGCGACGGGGATTGCCCCGCAATCTCCGCGAGCGCGAAATCGGCGCCGAGTGACGCCAACCGACAACGAAAATCCGTCCCCGCGCCGTCGCACAGCGTCAGCTCGTCACCGATGCGCAGCCGGAGCGCGCGCACGTGCGCCACGTCGCGGATATGTATCCCGTCGCCCGAGATATCCTGGCTTTTGAAGAAAAAGCGTGCCATTCGATAAACCACCCACTATATTTTAACAGAAAAATCTCACTCTATCAAGACGCGCGGCATATAATTATGTATAAAATTCTATTTGAGGAGTGACGCTTGAAATGGAAAAAAGCGCTGAAATAATAGACAGGGATCAATTCGACAGCGTGTGGGAGCGCGTATCCGCGCCTCCGGCGCTGCCGACGTCGCCCGAGACATTGCCGCTGACGGGTCTGCT
>JAISKU010000093.1 GCA_031261245.1 Oscillospiraceae bacterium
TATAAAATAACGATTGACTTTTCAATGGAAATATGCTACAATTTCAATCCGCGCGTAAAACGCGCTTGAAGTTTTTGAGGAAAGGAGGAGAAAAATGCCCACATTCAACCAGCTCGTCCGCCACGGACGCGAGACGATGACGACGAAATCGACCTCACCGGCCATGCAAAAGGGCCTGAACACCCTGAAAAACAAGGAGACAAACCTGTCCGCGCCGCAGAAACGCGGTGTGTGCACGGCTGTCCGCACCTCGACGCCGAAGAAGCCGAATTCCGCGTTGCGCAAAATCGCCCGCGTGCGTCTGACGAACGGCTTTGAGGTCACGGCGTATATCCCCGGTATCGGACACAATTTGCAGGAGCACAGTGTCGTCATGATACGCGGCGGGCGCGTCAAGGATCTCCCCGGCGTGCGCTATCACATCATCCGCGGCACACTCGACGCGCAGGGCGTCGCAAAGCGTATGCAGGCGCGCTCAAAGTACGGCGCAAAGAAGCCGAAGGTCGGCAAGAAGTAGGGGACGACGTCCCGGCATCCCGCACAAAGAGCATCTTACCCGAAGTCCGAAAGGGTTTAATATACATTATTATTGTGTATGTTACCCCGATAGGCAAAACCGGACACGAAGTTGTTCCGGAGTACCTTGCGGTTAAATACCGCATTCAAGGAGGGAAGTATAGTGCCCAGAAGAGGTAACGTACCCAAAAGAGAAGTCTTGCCTGACCCGATATACAATTCGGTTATCGTCACAAGACTTGTAAACAGCATAATGCTTGACGGCAAAAAGGGCGTGGCTCAAAAGGTCGTGTACGGCGCGTTTGACATCATCAAGGAAAAGACAGGCAAGGATCCGCTTGAGGTGTTCACCGCCGCGATTGAGAACATCATGCCGTCACTCGAGGTCAAGGCCCGCCGCGTGGGCGGTGCGACGTACCAGGTGCCGATCGAGGTTCGCCCCGACCGACGCAGGACGCTCGGACTGCGCTGGCTGACGAGCTACTCGAGGGCCCGCAACGAAAAAACAATGAAAGAGCGCCTCGCGGGAGAGATTATGGACGCCGCAAACAGTCTCGGTGCGGCCGTGAAAAAGCGCGAGGACACCCACAGAATGGCGGATTCCAACAAGGCGTTCGCGCATTACCGTTGGTAAAAAGGAGAAAAAATGCCAAGGCAATACCCGCTTGATAAGACACGCAACATCGGAATAATGGCCCACATAGACGCGGGGAAAACGACCACGACGGAGCGCATCCTGTTCTACACCGGCCGCACGCACAAGATAGGCGAGGTGCACGAGGGGAACGCGACGATGGACTGGATGGCGCAGGAGCAGGAGCGCGGCATCACAATCACCTCGGCCGCGACGACGTGCTTCTGGAAGGATCACCGCATCAATATAATTGACACGCCCGGCCATGTGGACTTCACGGTGGAGGTTGAGCGCTCATTGCGAGTTTTGGACGGCTCCGTCACCGTGATGTGCGCAAAGGGCGGAGTTGAGCCGCAGTCGGAAACGGTGTGGAGACAGGCAGACCACTACAACGTCCCGCGCATGATTTACGTGAACAAGATGGACATCATGGGCGCGGATTTCTTCAACGTGTTGAAGATGGTGGAGGATCGCCTGAAGTGTAACGCCGTACCGATTCAGCTGCCGATAGGCGCCGAGGCGGCGTTCAAGGGCATCATCGACCTCGTCGAGATGAACGCGGACGTGTACTACGACGACCTGGGGCAGGACATGCGCGTGGAGGAGATTCCGGCGGAGCTGAAAGCGCTTGCGGACGAGTACCGCATGAAGCTGCTCGAGTCGATAAGCGACTTCGACGACGAGATTATGGAGCTCTACCTCGAGGGACAGGACGTCCCGACAGACAAAATCCGGGCGGCTATCCGCAAGGCGACCGTCTCGGTGGACATGATTCCCGTGACCTGCGGCACGAGCTACAGGAACAAGGGCGTACAGAAGCTTTTGGACTCGATAGTTGACTACATGCCGTCGCCGCTCGACATCCCCGCCATAAAGGGGACGCTGCCCGCCACGGATGAGGAGGCCACGCGTCCGGCTTCGGATGAGGAGCCGTTCTCGGCCCTCGCGTTCAAGATCATGACCGACCCGTTCGTCGGCAGACTGTCATTTTTCCGTGTGTATTCCGGGACGGCCGAAAAGGGCTCCTCGGTGTTCAACTCCAAGAAGGGCCACCGTGAGCGCCTCGGACGCATACTGCAAATGCACGCGAACGACAGACAGGACATCGACGTGGTGTACTCGGGCGACATCGCGGCCGCCGTGGGGCTGAAGAACACGACGACGGGCGACACGCTGTGCGATGAGAAGCACCCGATTGTGCTCGAGGCGATGGAGTTCCCGGAGCCTGTCATACGCGTCGCGATCGAGCCGAAAACCAAGGCCGGGCAGGAGAAGATGGGCATCGCCCTCTCAAAGCTCGCCGAGGAGGACCCGACCTTCAAGACGTACACCGACGTGGAGACGGGTCAGACCATCATCTCCGGCATGGGAGAGCTTCACCTTGAGATCATCGTGGACAGACTTCTGCGCGAGTTCAAGGTCGAGGCGAACGTCGGCAAGCCGCAGGTCTCCTACAAGGAGACGATACTCGGCACGGCGGACGTTGACCAGCGCTACGTGCGCCAGTCTGGCGGCAAGGGCCAGTACGGACACGTGAAGATCCGCGTTGAGCCGAACGAGTCCGGCAAGGGCTACGAATTCGTCAACAAGATCGTCGGCGGCGTCATTCCCAAGGAGTACATCCCGGCGGTTGACGAGGGCATACGCGGCGCGATGGAATCCGGCATTTTGGCCGGATATCAGGTGGTTGACGTGAAGGTGGAGCTGTACGACGGAAGCTACCACGAGGTTGACTCCTCCGAGATGGCGTTCAAAATCGCGGGCTCCATGGCGTTCAAGGAGGCGATGGCGAAAGCAAAGCCGACGCTGCTTGAGCCGATTATGAAGGTCGTGGTGACCGTGCCCGAGGACTACATGGGCGACGTCATGGGCGATATCAACGCGCGGCGCGGCCAGATAAACGGCATGGAGACGCGCTCCGGCGCGACCCAGGTGGACGCCTCGGTGCCGCTTTCCACGATGTTCGGCTACGCGACCGACCTGCGCTCAAAGACTCAGGGGCGCGGAAATTACACGATGGAGCCGAGTAAATACGTCGAAATTCCGAAATCACTTCAGCAGAAGATAATTGCCGGAGAAAAGTAGGTAAAAAACTATTGCGCTTGACAGGCAAGTATAGTATAGTGTATACTGAAAACACTATAAGTGGTAATAAAGCGCAGGGATGTAACAAAATATAGAAGGAGTGAGGAGCGTTGGATCAAGCTACAGCAAAAACACTAATAAGCTATGCACCTTCAATTCAAACTGCAAAAAGGTGTGTGGAAGATTTGTCCAACAGCAAAGAAGACGCACATAATCTTAACTTCCTGAAGGAGTTGTACTCAAATTACGAGATTCTCTACAAAGACGGAGATACAACGGGTTCTCACGAGGAGGCGGTCAAAGCTGATTACTTGTGCCTTTTGTCGGTGATTGTCAACGCGAAGTGGAGGTGACTCAGTTGCCTGACACTTCGGACATACAGTCAATAGCAAAACGTTTGGCAAATAGTGCCCAACGCTTTTGTTATGCGCCGCTTTTGTCAGCGGCGGAGGAATTTATAAATAGCAAGTCAAAGAAAGAGCAGATTGATGAACTCGAAAAAGGATACCGAGAAGAGTTGAATGATCATATCAGCAACCAATTCAATGCTGCAAGTTACCTCAACAGAGAAATTACCCAACAACGTATCGACGCACTCAAGGAAACCGCAATAAAGATTGAGACACTTGGGAAGTCACAAGAAAAGCTTTTCAATGTGCGCGTTGATATTGTAGAAGAGTTGGCACCGGCTTATGCACGTACCATACAAGACACGGATAGACGTGAGTACGTGATTTCAGTGTCGGCGCAAGCTGAGCCCGGTGAGGTGTTTCAGCGCGTTGCGCATGAGATAGGACACATTATTCTTGGCGTTGGTTCGACAGAAGAGGCAGCAAACGGTTTTGTGGCAGCGATAATTGCCGAATTCGGTGCGGGATAGTAGGCAACGAGATGCAATGTGACTGATTTAACAAAAAAACTATTGCGTTCCCGCAAAAAATGCGGTATAATACCGTACTGATAACTTAAAGAATAACGATTGGAGGATTTTTTCCATGGCCAAACAGAAATTTGAAAGAACCAAGCCGCATGTCAACATCGGTACTATAGGCCACGTTGACCACGGCAAGACGACGCTCACCGCCGCCATAACGAAGTACCTGTCTTTCTCGGGAAAGGCCAAGTTCGAGGCCTATGACATGATAGACAAGGCTCCGGAGGAGCGCGAGCGCGGCATCACTATCAACACAGCCCACGTCGAGTATGAGACGGACGCGCGCCACTACGCGCACGTTGACTGCCCGGGACACGCCGACTATATCAAGAACATGATTACCGGCGCCGCGCAGATGGACGGTTCCATACTCGTCATCGCAGCCTCTGACGGCCCGATGGCCCAGACGAAGGAGCACGTGCTGCTCGCCCGCCAGGTCGGCGTGCCGGCCATCGTTGTGTTCCTCAACAAGGTAGACCAGGTTGACGACCCCGAGCTTATCGAGCTCGTCGAGATGGAAGTGCGCGAGCTTCTCACGTACTACGAATTCCCCGGCGACGACATCCCGATAATCAAGGGCAGCGCGCTTCTCGCGCTCGAGTCCACCTCGACAGACCCGGACGCCCCCGAGTACGCCTGCATCAAGGAGCTCATGGACGCCGTTGACGCCTATATCCCCACGCCGGAGCGCAAGTCCGACCTGCCGTTCCTCATGCCCGTCGAGGACGTGTTCACGATCACGGGCCGCGGCACAGTCGCCACGGGTCGCGTCGAGCGCGGAAAGGTCAATATGAACGACAAGGTTCAGATCGTCGGCCTCATGGACGAGCCGCGCGAGACGACAGTCACCGGTATCGAGATGTTCCGCAAGCTGCTTGACTACGCGGAGGCCGGCGACAACATCGGCACGCTGCTTCGCGGTATCGCCAAGACGGATGTAGAGCGCGGCCAGGTTCTGGCCAAGCCCGGCTCCATCAAGCCGCTGAAGAAGTTCAAGGGTCAGGTTTACGTCCTGTCAAAGGACGAGGGCGGCCGCCACACGCCGTTCTTCAACAACTACCGTCCCCAGTTCTACTTCCGCACGACGGACGTGACGGGCATAATCCAGCTGCCCGAGGGCACGGAGATGTGTATGCCGGGCGACAACATCGACATGGACGTCGAGCTCATCACCCCGATCGCCATTGAGAACGGACTCCGCTTCGCCATTCGCGAGGGCGGACGCACCGTCGGCTCGGGCGTCGTAATCGCAATCAACGAATAATCTCCAAAACGAAGGGCGGGGACGAAAGTCCCCGCCTTTTAATTTGTCTGTTGACAAACCAAAAAGCGTGTGATATAAAGGACGGGTTGACAATTGAATATTTTTTCCGAGCCGTGTGGTCTAAGGACGCAAGCCTATGACCTATCGGCCTGAGTGTCAGAATTCGCGACACTCACAGAGCCTCGCCGGAAACGGCGCCGCTTTCACGTTTTGAGAAGGAAAAACATTACTGCGCTTTTGGCGCTGTACTACCCGATAAATGCGGGGTGTTTTGTTTTTCAAAACATCCCGTATTATTTTTTAGCAATAAATAACACAAAAAAACAAAAGGAGTGCAATTCTATGAAAAAACTGACCAAGCTAACAGTGTTCATACTGGTTTTCGCGATGATAGCCGGTATGAGTAGCGCGTTCGCCGCGTTCTCGGTGCCGACGTCGCCGCTGAACACGAACGACGGGGTAATCAAGGTGATTGCCGCGCGCGCGGGACAGATAGCGCCGCTGATTCTCGGCGCCGACCTCGTTGCGTCCACAAACCTCGGGGCGTCTGACGGGAGCTTTACGGGGGCGAACGCGATACTCGGCGTTTTCGGCTCCAATATCAACGCGAAGCCCGACCCGTGGCTCTACAACTATTTCTACAACCTCGGACAGCCCGCCGCAAACAAGGTGTTCAACGCGACAATAAGCGAGCATCAGGAGGACGGCACACCGGCGGGAGACCCGACAATCACGGAGGAGCTCACGCACAAGCCGAACCTGATTCTCACGCAGGCCGAGGGTGTCGGCGACCCGTCTCCTACGCGCTTTGCGTCATATGTGAATATCATAAACGCGCTGCCGGAGAACACGGACGGGGACTTGACGAACGACTACGCGCCGTCCTTCTTCACCTGCTCCACGTCGTCGCTCGTCGTGCAGTGCCAGAACCTCATAGCGCTTGCCAATGCGATAAACACGGTCGCCGGGGAAAAGAACCTCAAAACGCGCTACGGCAATCCGTATGACACGGCGGCGAACTATGACAAATATGTCTGGGGTTATTTCTTCTATGTGCAGGAGCAGTTGGATTCCGGGGCGCTCACGAAGAAGAGCTCCGCCGTCCTGTCCGGCACCTCGGACAGCGGCGCGAATTGGAATCTCGCCGCGCGCACGGCCGGTACGGGCAGACCCACCAGCCGCCTTGTGGAGTACGTGCAGGACAACACGGTGCTGCTCAATGAGACTGTGGGCGCTAACACCGCTACACTCGCGCAGGTGCTCGCCTGCGACGTCGTAATCGCGACGGGCAATAACGGCAATGCGCTGCGCGCCGCGGCCGCGACGGCCGGGGTTCCGGAGGCGGATCTCCCGTTCATCATCGACACGCTTCCGACGTGCCTTTACGGTATGATTATGCAGACGCATGAGAACGCGCTCGGAATTCCGCTCATTCAGAGCATGATTTACGGCGACGAGCTCGGAATCAACCCCGTGTACGCGGCTGCGTATTTCTATCAGAATTTCTTCCACATCACGGACAACAGCGCGCTTCAGGAGACGGTGACGACGCTCATGGCATCGGCAACGCTCCCCACCGGCGTTACGACGTCGCTTGCGCAGTACGACCCGCAGAGCGTTGAGGCGATAATCGCCGCCGGCGTGACATACGGAACGGGCAAGACGCGCCACGCGGATGCGACGCCGTGGGCTCCGGACACATCGGTGCCGCTCGGCGCGGGCAAGGACGCGAACCCCACGGTTGTGTATCCCCCGTACGTTCCCGTGGTGAATCCCAAGGAAGAAGCTATCGCAGATGAAGAGACACCGTTGACGGAAACTCCCGAGCCGGAAGACGCGTTCAGTGACATAAGCGCGGAGGACTGGTATTATGAGGCCGTCAAATACGTGAGGGAGCAAGGGCTCATGACGGGAACCTCGGGAAGTGAGTTTTCTCCTAAGCTGAAGCTGTCGCGCGCGATGACGGCGACGGTTATCTACAGACTCGCCGGAGAGCCCGCGGTAACGGGCGAAAACAGCTTCGGCGACGTCAAGGACGGTCAGTGGTACACGGATCCGATAACGTGGGCTGCGGTGTCCGGCATCGTAGGCGGGTACAGCGACAAGCAGTTCGGAACGCTCGACGACGTGACGCGCGAGCAGATTGTGACGATTCTCTATCGCTACGCTGTGTTAAAGGGGAAAGACACGACTGCGAGAGCGGAGCTCGATAAATTCCCTGACGCGGGTGATCTGTCGTCGTGGGCAGAGGACGCGATGAGCTGGGCGGTAGCCATAGGCCTCATTGACGGACGCGACGGAGCGCTTGCGGCCAAAGACGGCACGACGAGGGCGGAGTTTGCCACGTTGATTATGCGCTACATAGAGATTGTGGGCAAATAACGACATAGGCCAAAGGGGTCAACGCTTCGGCTTGACCCCTTTGGATAATTTCCGAGAGGGGGCGACCGAAATAAAAGTTAAGACCGTGATTTTGGCGTCCCTGCTGGGGGCGCTGCTGTTGTCCTCATGCCGACCGAGCTCGGCGCTCGTCGATACGGTGTACACGCAGGACGTGCCGGAGGTTGACACGCGCAGTCAGGTGAATTACATAGACAACAGCGCGGACAACACGGAGAAAAATGACGACCTGTCGCCTGAGGAGATAAACGACGAGTCTACCGACCCGCGTGAGCGCGAGCGTAAAAACGCCGTTCCCGGCGATGGCGACGACGGCGGTTCCGCGCCCGATATAAGACATGACGATAACGCCTCGTCAGACTTCAAACCGTCCTCGGGCGCCCCGGAGGGGCTTGGCGTCGGCGATAGCGGCGACGAGCCGCAGCAGAGCGCAGACGACGGCGCGCAGGACGTCGGTATCATCGGCGCAGGCGGCGTAACGGTGCGGGACGGCGCCCGCCGGGAGATTGAAAACGCCTACGGGGACATCGTGGATATTCCGGAGAATGTGGAGACGGTCGCGGCAACGGGAGAGGCCGCGCTGATTGTGCGTATGCTCGGCGGGGGGGGGAGGCTTGCGGCGACATCGGAGAGCTTTGCCGCCTCGGCGCTCGCGCGGACGGTGTTCGGCTCGGGGAGCGCGGACGTCAAAAACGCGCTCTGGGGCGGGAACGGCTCGTCCCCGCTGTCAAATGAGAAATTTTCGGCGCTTTTGGAGGCCGGGCCGCAGGTGTGCTTTGAAATTTCCGGACAGCGCGCCTTCTCGGAGGCGCAGATTGCGCGGCTCAGGGAGCTCGGAATCGGATACGTCGCGCTTCCGGCGCTCACCACGCACTCGGGAATACTTCTCGCCGTCAGGATAGTGGGCGAGGCGCTCGGCGAGGTCAACGGCGTTGACGCCCGCGCCGCGGCAAAGGAGTACGCGGCGTTCAGCGCGTCCGTGCTCGCGAAAGCGGCCTCGGCGGGGAAATTCTCACCCGACGGAATAAATTATGACACGGGTGAGGCGGACGCGTCGTCTTCAGGCGGCGGCATATACTCACTGTATATAGGCGGTTGGGACGGCGGCGCGCATTACACGCTGCACGATGACAGCTCCGTGACGCTTGAGGGGGCGGGACTGCCCGTCGCGGTGACGGGGTACACGGCCTCGCCCATGAGCTACTATATGAGCCTCGCCGGTGTGGCAAACGCGGCGGCGCTGCGCGAGAACAACTACTCGGCGATTCTTCCGAAAGCGCGGTATGTAAGCCCGATTCACACGGCGAATAAGGCCCTGTCCGTATCGGGGGGCTATGCCGAGTATGACGCGGGCTATGTGTTCACGACGGCGGGCGGGAAATACCTCGGCGACGCGGCGTTCCCGGCTGTAATCGCGGAGAGCGCGGCGGTACGCGACGGCATACTCGCAAATTCGCTGTGGAAGAATTATGGCGCCGTGACCTCCGCGAGCGGACTGACAAACGGATACGGATTCCCCGACAAGTCCGGGGATATTGTCTCGACGACGGTTCACGGGCCATACGAGGTTTTCGTGAATCCGCGCGGCGTCGGAAGCTGGACGGAGGGCTCGGTTGAGAGCGTTCTGGAGCCTCTTTGGATTGCGTGGAGGCTCACGGGCTCCGTAAGTGAGGCGGAGATGCGTGACGCGCTTGTGAGTTTTTACGCGAAATTTTACGGCTACGCGCTGTCCGCCGCGGAAACTGACGACATACTCGCAGGGAACCGGGCGCGGTAGAAGGTTATGAAAAAGAGGGATGGAAACCGAATAAAAATCACGCTTCACGAGGGCGCGGAAAACAGGCGGCCCGGGGACGCGGGGCTCGTGTTCGGCGACGGCGCGAAAAAGCTGATCCGGCTCGCGTGTGCGCTCGCGGTACTCGCGTTCGCCGTCGTAATGCTCAGGTATGACTTTGTGAACAGACCCGTGACGCTCGCGCGGTACCTGAGCGCGGCGGAGGTTCGCTTCGCGGCGCTCGGCAGATTTTTGTCCGGCAGGGAGTCAAACGGACTGAACTATTCGATATACACCGTAATAATAGCGGCGTTTGTCGGCGCGGCGCTCTCGGTGTGCGGCACGGTGAGCCAGGGGGTTTTCAGAAATCCGATAGCGTCTCCGTCCATGCTCGGAGTGCAGTCGGGAGGAATGGTGGCGGCGGCGCTGTATCTGATAATCAGGTGGGAGCCCTCGCCTGCGTCCGAGTTTTTTACGTTTGAGGAGTATTCGACGCTGCTCGACGGCATGAGCTTTTTCGACATGTACGAGCGGCAGATTTGGATGCTCGTCGGGTGTCTTGCGGGCGCGGGCGTTATTATCGCGATTTCGACGCGCGCCGGACGCGGCAAGATGTCCTCCCTCGTGCTGATTATTTCCGGGACGCTGTTCTCTTCGTTCGCGAACACATTTACAAGCCTTGCGCGGTTCTGGTTTGTTTACAACGACCCGACAACGGAGCGCGCGTACGCGATGATGGGCGTGGCGATGGGGAGCTTCGCGAACACGTATACGCTTCGGCACCTCGTCATGCTCGGCATACCGATACTGATCGGCCTCGGCGCGCTTTTTGCCATGTCGGGAAGGCTGAATGTCATAATGTTCGGCGAGGACGAGGCGAGGACGCTCGGCTTGAACGTCACGCGTTTCCGCACGGTCGTGTTCCTCATCTGCGCGACACTCAGCGCCGTGGTGTTGTCCTTTTGCGGCCAAATGGGTTTTGTGGGACTCGTGGTGCCGCATTTCGCGCGGCAGATATCCGGATCGAATTTCAGGCTGCTGCTTCCGGTTTCGGCGCTTCTCGGCGCGCTCACGGTTGTTCTCGTGTACGGCGTCGCCGCGTGTGTCGGCATGACCTCGAGCTTAAACGTCATAACGAGCGTTATGGGCGGGGCGATGTTCATGTTTATTATGCTCAAGTACAGGAGGCGGAGAAATGCGGACTGGGCGTAGGGCCGCGGCGGGAGGCCGCGTGACAGTCGCGCTGGCCGGCGCTCTGCTGATCGCCGGGTTGTGCTTTGCGCTCTGCGTCCGCACGGGCGCCCCGGAGCTGATATCGCCGAGATATCCGATTCACAACCTCGGACTTTGGGCAAAGCTCGGCTTTGCGCGTGTTTTTAAGCTTCCGCTGTACACGCAGAGGCAGACGCTAATCGCGTCAAGCGCATACTATTTTGAAACCGTGGCGCGTGCCCGAAACCTCGCGGTCACGGTACTCTGCGGCGGAGGAATAGCGCTGTGCGGCGTGATTTTCCAGACGATTTTCAAAAATCCGGCGGCGTCGCCGACGATGCTCGGGGTATCCAACGGGATTGAGCTCGGTATGCTTATCCTCGTCTTGAAATACTCCGCCGACGTATTTTCCAAGACGACGGAGCGGTACCTGCTTTGCTTCGGGATGGCGCTCGCCATGCTCGCGCTCGTCATGTTCCTCGGCAAGCTCGTCGGCGGGAATCGGCGCTCGGTGACGGACATGCTGCTGTCAGGCTCAATATTGTCACAGATTTCAGGCGTCGTGATGATGTATTTCCGCTTCAACATGGCTCAGGAGGACTTGCAGACGCTTCAGACGCTCACACTTTACGGCTTCACGGTGAACACGACGTACTCGTTTGCGGGCGTAAGCCTCGTAATTCTGGTCATGCTCCTTTTTCTGTGCGTAATGCCTTTTATACTGATGAGATTTTCGTTTGACGCCATGTCTTTTGCAGACGAGGAGACGGCGCTGCTGGGAATTAATCCCGGCGTTGTGCGCGCTTTGGCGCTGTTCGCCGTCACGTTTATTATGACCGCCGCGATTTTATACTGCGGCTCCGTTGGTATCCTTTCGCTCGTCATACCTCACGCGTGCAGGGCCGTGTTTGGCGCGCGGTTTAAGACGATGCTTGCGGGCAGTGCGCTCCTCGGCGCGCTTCTGCTCGTAATCTGCCGGGTGATATCGTCGCTGATATATATTGACGGGATCGGATTTCTGCCTATCGGGCCGATTGTCGGGCTCGTCTCCGCGCCGCTGCTCGTGGCGGTGCTTGTGAAAAGAAGGAGTGCCGGATATGAGACTTGAGGTCAGAAACGTATCCTGCGGGTATGAACGCGGGCGGCCCGTGCTCGAAAATGTCAGCCTCGCCGTATCCTCCGGCGAGATATGCTGTATCCTCGGGCCGAACGGCGTCGGAAAGACGACGCTTTTCAAGAGCATATTGCGGCTTTTGCCGATATTCGGCGGGGAGATACGCGTTGACGGGGAGAATATCGCAAAATGGCCCGCCGCGCGCATGGCGGCGACAGCCGCGTATGTCGCCCAGGTGCATGTGCCGCCGTTTCCGTACAGGGCGCGCGACGTCGTGATGCTCGGCCGGGTACACAGCACGGGTTATTTTAAGCAGCCGACGCGCGAGGACAATGAAATTGCGGACAGAGCCATGCGCGAAATGGGCGTATTTCATCTCGCGGCGCGTCCTTACACCGAGATATCGGGCGGTGAGAGGCAGCTCGTCATGCTCGCCAGAGCCCTGGCGCAGGAGCCGAAAATGCTCGTGCTCGACGAGCCGACGGCAAATCTCGACTACGGCAATCAGGTGCGCGTTTTGGACAAGATATGCGCGCTGCGCGAGCGCGGATACGCCGTAATAATGACGACGCACTCACCGGATCAGGCGTTTATATGCAAAGCGAGAGTTGCCCTGATAACGAGGGAGCGCAACGTGATTTACGGCGGCGCGGACGAGGTCATAACGGAACGTAATCTGTACGACGCGTACGGCGTGCGCGCGCGGGTTGTGCGGTTCAGCGATGAAAAGGGAAATGTGACGCGCGCTTGTGTGCCGCTGCGCGACAGTGCGGAAAGTGAGGGGAAAATATGAGTGACGAAATACGGGCGGGGGAGACGCTGCGGGCTATTGTTGACAACATCGAGAAGGTGATCGTGGGCAAGCGCCCGGTCGTGGAGCTGTGCGTGACGGCGATGGTGAGCGGCGGGCACGTGCTGATTGAGGATGTGCCCGGCGTCGGCAAGACGAGCCTCGCCTCGGCGCTTGCAAAAACCGTGTCGTGCGGCTTTAAGCGCATACAGTTTACGCCGGATATCATGCCGTCGGACGTCACGGGGTTTTCGGTATACAACCAAAAGAGGGGCGAGTTTGAATTTCGCCCCGGAGCGATCATGAGCAATATCGTACTCGCCGACGAGATAAATCGCGCGTCCGCAAAGACGCAGGCGAGCTTGCTTGAGGCGATGGAGGAGCGGCAGGTGACGGTTGACGCGCAGACGTATCGTCTCGAGGAGCCGTTCATGGTTATAGCGACGCAGAATCCCATAGATTCGTTCGGCACGTACCCGCTCCCCGAGGCGCAGATAGACAGGTTCATGATGAAGGTATCTGTGGGATATCCCTCGCCGGAGGAGGAGGTGCGCGTCGCGATGCAGGACAGAGGCGCCGTCAGGGAGCTTACCGCGGCGGTGAGGGGCGAGGACATCGTGAGGCTCCGGGAGCTCGCCGGGCACGTGCGCGTCTCAGACGCGGCGGCGCGATATATCGTGGACATAGTGACAGCCACGCGCTCAAATCCGGACGCGATGCTTGGATGCAGTCCGCGCGGGACGATTGCGCTGTACGCGGCGTGCAGGACGTGGGCGCTCTACAACGGGCGGGATTATGTGCTGCCGGACGACGCGAAGTATCTCGCCCCGTTTGTGCTCGCGCACAGGATCATTATGAAGCATGAGGCGCGCCTTGCCGGAAAGAGCGGGGCCGACGTCGTGGACGCGGCGCTGCACAGCGTCGTTGTTCCGCTCGGAGGGGTGCAGTGACCTCACGGGCGTATAGGACGGAAATAAGGCTGCCGGGGTTGCTGCTGTCTCTCGGCGCTGTTTTGCTGTGCGCGCTGCCGGCGATGTATCTGAACAGCGCATTCGGGTGGCTTCCCGTGCTCACGCTCGTATTTATGTGGTTGCTGTCGTTCATATATGTAAAAATACTCGCGCGGGGAATTGAGATAAGCGGGGAATCGCTGTTCGGCAGCTGCACGCGCGGAGCGGAGACGGATTTTCGCGTCACGCTGAAAAGCGCGTCGCGGCTCCCGTGCCCGGATGCGGAAATTTCCCTGTTTGTATCCGACGCCATAGGCGATGTCGCCGCGCAGAGCGCGGTGCGCACGGCGATTTTGCCGGGGGAGGAGCGGGAGCTCGGGTTCTCTGTGAGTTTTAAGCATGTCGGGGAGTACAGAGTTGGGATTAAAAGTGTGCGGCTGCGCGGATTTTTCGGAGGTTTCCGGGTAGTTATACGAAACGCGGGGGAGTACGGCGTGACCGTAATACCCAAATCGCACGCGCTCGGTAAATTTGCGCTTTCGGACATGGTGAGGAGCGAGAGCCTGCGCGCGTATACGCGCTCCTCCGCCGAGAGCGTGGACTACGCGGGCGTGCGCGACTACGCGTTCGGAGACCCGATAAAGCTCATACACTGGAAGCTTTCCTCGCACTCGGACAGATATATGACAAAGCTTTTGGAGAGCTACGGGAGCAACGGCATAACGGTAGTGCCGTATATGCTGTCGCCCGAATACGACGCGGAGACGCTTATGGGCGTGTACGACGCGCTTGTCGAGACGTGCTTTTCAATCTGCCGCCACGCTTCCGACAGCGGACTTGATACCGAGCTTGTTTTTATCGGGCGCGACGGCGGAAAGACGTCCGCTCTGCCGTCGGGTACGGGCGGTTTTGCCTCCGTAATGCGGAGTATGCCTAAGATACATACCGCCTATGACAGCCTGACGGACGATATCGGGTATCTGTTTGACGGCGGCGGGATATACTCGCACAGCAATATCGCCGTGTGCGCGGCCACGCTCGACGACGGGCTTGTGCAGACGCTGCTTAGGCTGCGCCGGGCGCGGAAGAATCCGATACTTTTTTTCACCCTGCCGGACTGCGTGTACGGGGACGACAGGAGGCTCGCCTCAAAGCCGCTCGCCCTGCTGGAGCGCGCCGGTGTGCCGTATTTTGTTATTCCCTCGGCGGACGACATCGAGAGGACGGTAGGATGATGGCGCGGTATGTGAAAGCGGTCACATGGGAATGGGCGCTGTGTGTTATGGCGGCGTCGGCGCTCAATTTTTCCGTTATGAGGAGCGTGTATATACCGGACGCACTTATGGAGCGGATACTGCCCGTCGCACTGCTTTGCGCGCTTTGGCAGACGTGCCTGTTTTTATCCGCGTATAGTAAACGCGCGCTCAGGGCGGCGCTGGTCACGGCGGCGATTGTCGCCGCAGCGCTCGGCATCGTCATCGCGGCCGGTATTTTCAGACCCGGCGGGCTTTCGCTGTACGTCCTGCTGACCGCGGTGTCCTCGGCGGCGGTGTTTCTGCTCACACGCCGGCGCGGCGGCGCGGCGGCGCTGTTTGTCGCGGGGGCGATAGCGCTCGGCGCCATGTCCTTTTTACAATACGGGAGCTCGCGCCTCTGCCTGGCGGTGTTCATATTGTCGTCGGCGTGCCTTTTTGTGAGGCGCGGGTACAGATTTAAAACGCGCGCGACGACATGGCCGACGGCGCTCGCGTCAGTCTGCGTCTGCGCTTTGGCGCTCGCGCTCGCGGGAGCTGTGTTCAGGTTTGTTGTCGCGCCGATAGTTCCCCCGGCGAGGGACGTTAAGCTGATAACGAGGCTTATGACGCTGCCCTTGCTCGAGCAGCTCGGGGTGTCGTCGCATATCTATCTGCTCGACCCCGACAGGACTTCTGAGGCAAAAAACGAGGATCAGATGATTTCCGATGAGGAGGCAACAGCGCGGGACGAACAGCCGGAACACAGCGGGACGAGCGCCCCGGAAAAACCGGAGCAGGCGCAGTCGGGCGCGTTCGGAGCGCCGGCCGCAATTGCCTCGGCCGTGAGCTATTTCTTCAAGGACTACAGATGGCTTGCGATTCCGATTGTGCCGATAGTCGTCCTCTGCGCCGCGATACTTTTGAAAAGACTGCAGCGCAAGCTTCGATTGCGGGCGCTGTGTACCGGGAGCAACGCCCTGTGCGTCGCGCGTCTGTACGGATGCTTTGTTGAGAAGCTCCCGTTTGCGGGGTTGCCGCCCATAGAGGACGACACCCCGAAGGAGTACTGCGCGAGACTCGGCGAGAGGGCGGGGATATTTCCCGCAGCGGAGTTTTCGGAGCTCACAGACGTGTTCTGCCGCGCCGTCTACGGCGGATATGAACCGCAAAACGGAGAGCGGGAGTTGTTCATACGTTTTTACGGGGAGCTCCCCGCGGTTTGTAGGGGCATAGCGGGTAATTTTAGGTATGCCGCAAGATTTTTCAGGCTATGACAAGCAAAAAACGCACGAAAGGATGGAAAAACATGAGGGACATGGGGAAAACGAGATTCGGACAGCTGCGATTTGACAAGACAAAAGAGGAGATGGTAGCCGAATACTGCAAGCTGTGGGAGCCCGTTCGCGCGACGGAGACGGTGCCACTGCGCGAAGCGGAGGGGCGAGTCATGCCGCGCGAGGTGTTTTCGCTGTACGACCTGCCCGTTGTGCGCTCGTCGCGAATGGACGGCATATGCGTAAAATCGGAGATGTTTGCGGACGGGCTGCCGGATACGGCGGGATGGAAAATGGGGGAGGAATACATGCGCGCCGACACGGGCGACGATTTTGACGACGCGTATGACACGGTTATAGCGATCGAGGACGTGACGCTTGCGGACGGCGGCGTGACTCTTGACCCGGAGCTGAAATTTACGCCGGGGATGAACGTCGCCCCACGGGGAAGTATGCTGAAAAAGGACGCCCCGCTCGCCCGCGCGCTCGTGCCGCTGCGCGCGCTTGACCTCGCCGCGCTCGCGATGGGCGGATACGGAGAGGTTGAGGTGTACAGGCGGCCGCGCGTGGCGTTTATCCCCACGGGGAGCGAGCTTGTCCCGGCGGGAGCCGAATTGCGGCGAGGTCAGAATTTTGACAGCAACAGCATACTCGTCGAAAGGACGCTGTTGTCAATCGGCGCGGAGCCCGTGTGCTATCCGATTGTGCGCGACAGTCTTGAGACGCTCCGCGAAACGCTGCGCGGCGCGCTCGCCGATTCCGATGTCGTGCTGATAAACGGCGGCTCTGCAAAGGGCGGAGAGGACTTCAACGCGCGTCTTTTGCACGAGGAGGGCGAGGTGTACACCCACGGCGTACCCGCGGGTCCCGGCAGACCGATGTGCCTCGCGGTCATAGGCGGAAAGCCCGTAATAAACGTGCCCGGACCGTCGCTCGGGACGTTTTTCGCATTGCAGTGGTGCGTGAGCCGCGTTGTGGAACGCTTTTTGAATATCCCGGCGCGTGAGAACCCGAGGATAACGGGCATACTCTCGGAGGAGCTGCGGTGTCCGCCGCATTTTGACTTTATTGTGCGTATGAATGTCAGGCGGACGGAGAGCGGCTACGTACTATATCCCGCGGGTCGCGGCAGCGCCTCCTCGGCGGAGGTGTCGTCGGCCGACGCGATGTTTGTGTCCGTAAAGGGGGAATCGCTCTACCCGAAGGGAAGCGAGCTCACGGTGGAGATGCTGCGGGACACCGGATTTTTGGTGACGGAGTAGCCGATGGAGGGGAAGAAAAAGCGAATTTCGCTTGAGGGCGCGCGCGAAAAGCTGCGACAGGCTGCAACGCCGGTTGGACTTGAGACACTGCCGTTCTCCGGCTGCCTCGGGCGCGTCGCGGCGGAGACGGTGCGCTCTGACGTGTCCGTGCCGCCGTTTGACCGCTCTCCGCTCGACGGGTACGCGCTGCGCGCCGACGACACGGCGGGCGCGTCTATAGAAAATCCGGTCAGGCTAACTGTGACGGAGGAAATCGCGGCCGGCAGCGTCCCGGCTGTTGAGGTGACGCCCGGTACGGCGGCGAAGATACTCACGGGCGCGCCGATGCCAGGCGGAGCCGACTGCGTTGTGCGCTTTGAGTCCACGGAGTTTGACGCGCGTGCGGTGAGTCTGTTCGCGCCGCTCAGTGCCGGTGAAAACGTCGTCCCCGCCGGAGACGACATAAAGCCCGGAGAAATAATAATAAACGCCGGAGAGGTTGTGACGGCGGCGCACTTGGGGCTGCTCGCCTCTGCCGACTGCCTGAATATCGGCGTGTTTCGCCGTCCGAAAATCGCGCTGATAAACACCGGCGACGAGATAACAGAGCCGGGGGAGCCTCTTCCGCCGGGCAAGATACGAAACAGCGCGCGATACGTCATAGGGGCGATGCTTGCGGAGGCGGGGGCCGCCGTCTCCGACGGATACACGGTGCCCGACAGGGCGGAGCCGCTCGCGGAGCTTATATCGGAGCTTTTGCGCGGGCACGACATGGTCGTGACAACCGGAGGCGTGTCCGTCGGGGACTATGATATGGTGCGCCGAGCCGTGTCGCTCGCGGGCGGTAACGAGCTTTTCTGGAAGGTCGCGTTTCGCCCCGGAGGGACAATCCTCGCGTCGGAAATCGGAGGGAAAACGGTGCTCGGGCTGTCGGGCAATCCGTCGTCGGCGGCTCTCGGAATGTACCTGCTCGGACTTCCTCACGTGCGGCTGATGGCGGGGCGCGCGGCCATATATCCGATAAGGACAAGGGCGCTTCTGCTCGCGCCGATACACAAGGACAGTCCGCACGGGCGCGTCGCCATGGGGAGCCTTGAGGTGGACGCCGGGCGCGTCGGCTTCCGCCCCGTGCCGTCCGAGGGACACGGAGCCGTGTCCTCGATGCTCGGCTGTAATCTGATCGCGGATATTCCGCCGGGGACGCCGCCGCTCCCGGCCGGTGCTGAGGTGGACGCCTATTGGGTTGACAATCTTTGTTGAGGTGATGGGAATGTGGGAAATTTATGACAGGCTGATAGCGGAGATACCGGGTGACATCACGATTGACGACTGCATATCGGGCAGCAACTGGACGATGGTGAGCTCCGGCGACATGTGCGGGATCGCAATTACGGTAAAGGCGCAAAGTCGCGCCGGGGCGGGTCTTGGGACTGTGAGCGGCGCGAGGCTCGCGGACGTTGCCGAACTGTCGAAATCATGGAACTTTACCGAGGCGTCAATCGGCGTCGCCGCCATAAACGCATATTACAACACGCCGGAAAAAGCGGCGCGGCTTGAGTGCGTTACGGGTGACGCGTTTGTCGCCTTTGCGGAGGAGTGCGCGGGCAAAAATGTCGCCGTGATCGGGCATTTTCCGAATATAGAAAAACAGCTTGCGCCGATATGCTCGCTCTCCGTGCTTGAACGCGACCCGTCGCGCGACGACTACCCCGACAGCGCGTGCGAGTATATACTTCCGTCGCAGGATTTTGTGTTCATAACCGGCATGACGTTCGTGAACAAGACCGTCACGCGCCTTTTGCAGCTTTGCGCCGGGGCGAAGGTGGCGCTTGTCGGCCCGTCGGTACCGCTTTCACCCGTTCTTTTCGAGTATGGCGCCGACTATCTCTGCGGATTTTGCGTGACGGATCCGGCTCTGGCCGCCGACCACGTGAAGGCGGGCGCGCGCAGCGAGATATTCGGCAGCGGCGCGATGGTCGATATAAAAAAGCGGCGGTGATTTACACCGCCGCTCTTTTTTGCTTGTCGCAGTAGCCGCACGCGCCGTCCGGCGTGACGAGCCTCGGCAGATACAGCTCCGTGCGCGTGACGCACTCCGGATTGTCGCACGCGTGCCCGCCCTCATTTTGCGGATAGCTCGCCCCGCGCGGCAGGGACGTCAGCTTCAGCAGCAGCGCCATACGGATATACATGCCGTACCGCGCCTGCTCAAAGTATTTCGCGCGCGGGTCGTTATCGACGGCGCGCTCAATCTCCGTGACGCGCGGCAGGGGGTGCAGAACGGTCAAATCCGCCTTTGCGCGCCTTAGCTTGTCCACAGTCAGAGTGAAGCGCGACATGATGTCGTCAATGGAGCTCGCCGCCGTCTCCTCCCCGAATCTCTCGCGCTGAATCCGCGTCATGTACAGCACGTCGAGGGAGTCGATAGCCTCCTCAAGGCTGTCGCACACGGAGTACGCCATGCCGCGTGAGCGCATGAACGTGAGCATGTAGTCGGGCATTTTCAGCACTTCGGGCGCGATGAGCACAAAGCGTATGTTCGGGAATTTCGCGAGCGCCGTGACGAGGGAGTGCACCGTGCGACCGTACTTCAAATCGCCGCACAGCCCGACGGTGATATCGCCGACGCCGCCGCGCACCCTCGCGATCGTCGTGAGGTCCGTGAGCGTCTGCGTGGGGTGCAGGTGCCCGCCGTCCCCGGCGTTTATTATCGGCACCTCGGAGTAGAGCGAGGCGGCCTTCGCCGCACCCTCCTGCTTCGTGCGCATCACGATTGTGTCGGCGTAGCACGAGGTCATGCGTATCGTGTCGGCGAGTGACTCGCCCTTTGACATTGACGTCTCGTTCGGGTTTGAGAACCCGAAGAGACTCCCGCCGAGGCGGAGCATCGCCGCCTGAAACGAGAACCGCGTGCGCGTGGAGGGCTCAAAAAACAGCGACGCGAGCAGCTTGCCCCGGCAGGCGTCCCTGTAGTCGTCGGGGCGCGACATGATGTCACGGCACAGCGCGTAGAGAGAATCCCACCACTCAATATCGACGTCGTCGAAGCTTATCAGGTTGCGGACATCCATAAAAATACCTCCGAGATTTTTGCGTAGAAATAAGGGGTGCGAAGACACCCCTTATTTTCGTTATTACATTGCCTATTCCGCGAAGTCGGATGTTATGAGGTCGAAGATCGTCTCGACCGCGGCGGTCTCGTCAGCGCCGTCGCTTATTATCGTGATGGTCTCATCCTTTCCCACGCCGAGCGACAGGACGCCGAGCAGACTTTTCGCGTTGACGCGCCGCTCATCCTTCTCAAGCCAGATGCTGCTGCTGAATTCGTTCGCCTTTTGTATGAGAAATGTAGCGGGGCGCGCGTGGAGCCCGACCTTGTTCGTAATTGTGGCTGTTTTTATGTACATTAGAGACCTCCTAATTCAATACCGAAATTGTGTCGGCCTTTTTCTGTAACTCTACTTTACCAAAACAACGCCCCCGCGTCAATACCACATTTGAATAAATCTCAAAATAAGGTGACAAAAAATGCAATAAAATCGGGGAAATTATTTACATTGAAAAATACGCGGAAATTTGATAGAATAACAAAACAGTCAGGGATAAAGAGGTACATATGAAAAAACGGATAATTTCCGCCGTCACGGCGGCCGCCATAGCGCTCACGCTGTCGGCATACGCGCTCGCTGCCGGGGCGGGCGGGGCGAAATACATAAACACGCGCGCGATAGCCTCAAACCTCAGCTACGCGAACACGGTATACTGGAACGACGCGTACGGCAGGGAGGAGAGCTATGCCCTGCGCTGCGTTCCGGGCGGGGACGCGTACCCGATCGTGGCGAAGGACGACACGGTGTACGGCGGCGTCACCATCGGCGGGGCGACGGCGTATGCCGGCTCCGTCGGAAAAAACGTGCTCGCGGCGATAAACGCCGACTTTTTCTCGACGGCGACGGGCGTGCCGCTCGGCATGGTGATCGAGGACGGGATATACAAGTCCAGTCCGGAGGGGGAGACGGCCGTCGCGTTCCGCGCCGACGGCACCGCGTTCTTCTCTGAATCACCGCGCATCGTCATGACGCTCACAAACAACGGCGACGGGTTGGAGAACGCGAACGCGGGCAAGACGTCCGCCGTCACGCACCTGAACAAGATGCGGCACGACGTCGGCGGTATGTACATGTTCTCGGAGGCGTTCTCGACCGTCTCCACGCGCGCGACGACGCCCGGATGGTACGTGCGCTTTGAGATACTCGAGGGCGCGCTGACGGTCGAGGGGGAGATGAAGCTCGTCGTCACGGAGGCGGCGCAGTCCGAGGGCGCGGTGACGATAGGCGAGGGGAACCTCGTGCTCACGGCCTCCGGCGCGCCGGAGGAGAATTTCCAAAAATACGCCGTCGGCGACTACGTGACGCTGACGACGACGTGCGACAACGTCAATCTGCGCGAGGCGCGGTGGGCGACAGGCGGCGGCGACATAATAGTGAAGGACGGCGTGGTGTCCGACTTCTCGCAGTGGGACAAGGCGCTGCTTGTGCGCAGCCCCAAGACGGCGCTGGGCGTCACGGCGGACGGTACCGTGCTGGCGTACGTCATCGACGGGCGCGACACGACGTACGCCAACGGCGTGACGCTGTTTGAGCTCGCCGACGAGCTGATAGCGCAGGGCTGCGTCACGGCGATCAACCTCGACGGCGGCGGCTCCTCCGCGATGAGCGTGCGATTGCCCGGGACGGGCGCGG
>JAISKU010000095.1 GCA_031261245.1 Oscillospiraceae bacterium
CTTTGTGATCTCGGATATCGTCGCGTTCGCGCCCGTGCCGCAGTATATCCGCAACGACCGCGAGCTGCTTCGCCGCTGTATCGGCGGCGCGATGGAGTTTTCGCAATTCGCGCGGCTCGTCACGGACGCGGGACTTCACGGCTTCGGCGTCGTGAACGCGAAGGGCTACGCGAGAATCGACGGGCTCGATTTCATGTCCGTGACCGTCGTCGCGCACAGGGTCGCCGCGGGCGCGCGCTCCGCGACAGTCACGCTGACGGGACCGATGTCGCGCGCGGTGACGACGTTCGGTGAGTTTTTGCGCGGAGTGCCGCAGACCGTCGGCGCGACTGCTGCTGCGGCGTTGCGGCTGCCGGTTTACGCGCCGTACTTCGATTTCGGCGAGAGCGCCGAGACGCGCAGTATTCTCCCCGAGGCGACGACGTGCAAATACACGGGCAACTTCGCCGCGCTGACCGCCGCGTTTTCGGAGATTGAGGACGATGACGGGCACGTGCTGCGCCTCGGCGAGCCGCTGGAGGTCTGTGACAAGACGACGGCGGTGCTGTCGCGGAGAGGCTACAGTGAGCTTGTGACGATACAAAACCGGGCGGCGGGGCGCGGGGTTGACGCGCTCGACGTGCTCTGCGGCGACGATTGCTGCTGCTGAGGCGACAAAAAAGCCGCGTGAAAGCGGCTTAAACAACAAAATGCATTAACTTTTTCACGGAAAATCCTTGACAAGGGTAGAAAAATTTGATAGACTAAAGCGCTATTACCTCTTTTTAGAGGCTAATAACCCAATCTACCAACACCAAGAGGATATCACAGCTTCCGTAAAAAGTCAACATTTATCGCAAAGACGTGACAACGCCGCCGGGCGTATCGTAAGGAGGATGCAACTTGCCCAACAAAGTGAAATACGGCAAAACCGAGAGGTACAGCTTCGCCAAGACCGAAGAGATTCGGGAGATGCCGAACCTGCTCGAGGTACAGAAGGACTCGTACAAGTGGTTTCTTGAGACGGGACTGCGCGAGGTGTTCCGTGATGTGGCGGCGATAACCGACCACACGGGGAACCTTGAGCTCTCGTTCATCGACTTCTCGATGGACGAGGAGCCGAAATACTCCGTGGAGGAGTGCAAGGCGCGCGACGTGACATACGCCGCGCCGATCAAGGTCAAGGTGCGTCTGCACAACCGCGAGACGGAGGAGCTCAAGGAGCAGGAGATCTTCATGGGCGACTTCCCGATAATGACGGAGGCCGGTACATTTATAATCAACGGCGCGGAGCGCGTCGTCGTGTCGCAGATCATCCGCTCGCCGAGCTCGTACTTTGAGCGCAACATCGACCCCAAGACGACGGGCGCGGTGTACGCCGCGACGCTTATCCCGTACCGCGGGGCGTGGCTCGAGTATGAGACGGACGCGTCCGACGGCTTCTATGTGCGCGTGGACAAGAACCGCAAGCTGCCCGTGACGTGGCTGCTGCGCGCGCTCGGCCGTCCGGGCAAGGCGCCGTACACGTGGCTGTCCGCGCCGGGCGCGGAGGGCGGCGCGGAGAGCGCCACGCAGATTAAGGCGATATTCGGCGAGGATGAGCGCATAGTCGCGACGCTCGACAAGGACGCGTGCATCTCCCGCGAGGAGGCGCTCATTGAATTGTACAAGCGCCTGCGCCCCGGCGACCCACCGACGGTGGACTCGGCGGAGACGCTGCTGACGAACCTGTTTTTTGACCCGAGGCGGTACGATATATCGACCGTCGGACGGTATAAATTCAACAAAAAGCTCGCCATCTGGGCGCGGCTGAACGGCGCGAAGCTCGCGGAGCCCATCGCCGACCCGATGACGGGCGAGATAATCGCCGAGGCGGGCGAGATAATCACCCGCAAGCGCGCGAACGAGCTCGACAACCTCGGCGTCATAAGCGCCGTCGTGGAGGCGGACGGCAGAAACGTCAAAATCTTCTCCAACGGCATGGTGAGGCTCGACGGCTTCGTGGATTTCGACCCCAAGGAGCTCGGCATACGAGAGCGCGTGCGGTTCATCGTGCTCAAAAAGCTGCTCGACGAGTACGAGGGTGAGGCGCTGAAAACCGCCATCACGGACAGCATAGAGGATTTGATTCCGAGGCACATCATCCCGGACGACATCTTCGCGACGGTAAACTATCTGAACGGCCTCGCCAGCAATATCGGTGAGCCGGACGATATCGACCACCTCGGCAACCGCCGCATGAGGAGCGTGGGGGAGCTGCTGCAAAACCAGTTCCGCGTCGGCTTCTCACGCATGGAGCGCGTTATACGCGAGCGCATGACGCTTCAGGATCTCGACATCATCACGCCGCAGTCGCTGATCAATATCCGCCCGGTTACGGCGTCGATCAAGGAGTTTTTCGGCTCCTCGCCGCTGTCACAGTTTATGGATCAGACGAATCCGCTCGCAGAGCTGACGCACAAGCGCCGCCTGTCGGCGCTCGGCCCCGGCGGACTGTCGCGTGAGCGCGCGAGCTTCGACGTGCGCGACGTGCACTACAGCCACTACGGGAGAATGTGCCCGATAGAGACGCCTGAGGGCCCGAACATCGGACTTATCTCCTACCTCGCGTCCTACGGCCGCGTGAACGAGTACGGATTTATTATCGCGCCGTTCAGGCGCGTCGACAAGGAGACGGGCGTCGTCACCGAGGAGATTGAGTACCTCACGGCGGACATGGAGGACGAGTTCATCGTCGCGCAGGCGACGGAGCCGCTCGACGAGCAGGGGCGCTTCGCGAACGCGCGTATCACCTGCCGCCACAGGGACGAGATCGTCGAGGTTGACCGTGAGCGCATCGACTTCATGGACGTGTCGCCGATGATGATGGTGTCGATAGCCACCGCGATGATTCCGTTCCTCGAGAACGACGACGCGAACCGCGCGCTGATGGGCGCGAACATGCAGAGGCAGGCCGTGCCGCTGCTCATGCCCGAGGCGCCGATTGTCGCGACGGGAATTGAGCACAAGTGCGCCGTGGACTCGACGGTCGTGAAAATCGCGGAGGGCGACGGCGTCGTGACCGCGGTGTCGGCCACGAACGTGACCGTGCGCTACGACAGCGGCCGCGTGAAGGACTACTCGCTGACGAAGTTCGCGCGCAGCAACCAAGGCACGTGCACGAACCAGCGCCCGATTGTAAGCGTACACGACCGCGTGTCGTCCGGCGATATCCTCGCCGACGGCCCGTCAACGTCAAACGGAGAGATCGCCCTCGGCAAGAACATCCTCGTCGGGTTTATGACGTGGGAGGGCTACAACTACGAGGACGCGATTCTGATAAATGAGCGCCTTTCGATGGACGACGTGTTCACGTCGATACACATCGAGGAGCATGAGATCGACGCGCGCGACACAAAGCTCGGCCCCGAGGAGATAACGCGCGATATCCCCGGCGTCGGTGAGGACGCGCTGCGCTACCTCGACGAGCGCGGGATTATATACGTCGGCGCGGAGGTTCACGCGGGCGATATACTCGTCGGCAAGGTCACGCCCAAGGGCGAGACGGACTTGACGGCGGAGGAGAGACTCCTGCGGGCGATATTCGGCGAGAAAGCGCGCGAGGTGCGCGACACGTCGCTGAAGGTGCCGCACGGAGAGAGCGGAATCGTCGTGGACGTAAAGGTGTTCACGCGTGAGAACGGCGACGAGATGAACCCGGGCGTAAACATGGTCGTGCGCTGCTACATCGCGCAAAAACGTAAGATTTCCGTCGGAGACAAGATGGCGGGACGCCACGGCAACAAGGGCGTCGTCTCGCGCATACTCCCGCAGGAGGACATGCCGTACCTGCCGGACGGCACGCCGCTCGATATCGTGCTCAATCCGCTCGGCGTTCCGTCGCGCATGAACATCGGGCAGGTTCTGGAGGTTCACCTCGGGTACGCCGCGCAGACGCTCGGCTGGAAGGTCGCGACGCCTATATTCAACGGCGCGAACGAGCAGGACATCTGGGACACGCTGAAGCTCGCCGGCTTGCGCGAGGACGGCAAGAGCGAGCTTTACGACGGGCGCACGGGCGATAAGTTCGACAACCCCGTGACCGTCGGCTACGTCTACTTCCTAAAACTCCACCATCTCGTGGACGACAAGATTCACGCGAGAAGCACCGGCCCGTACAGCCTTGTGACGCAGCAGCCGCTCGGCGGCAAGGCGCAGTTCGGCGGACAGCGCTTCGGAGAGATGGAGGTCTGGGCGCTCGAGGCCTACGGCGCGGCGTACACGCTTCAGGAGATTCTGACCGTCAAGTCGGACGACGTGACGGGGCGCGTGCGCACGTACGAGTCCATTGTAAAGGGTCACAACATACCGAAACCGGGCGTGCCGGAGTCGTTCAAGGTGCTGATTAAGGAGCTGCAATCGCTCTGCCTTGACATGCGAGTGCTCGACGCCGACGGGAACATCATAGAGCTCAAAAACGAGGACGAGGACGACGATTTCCACGACGTAATGCGCGACACGAGCGTGTACCGCGCCGACGACGAGGAGATTGTGGCGTCGGGCTTCGCGATTGAGGACGTGGAGGTTGACGACGACGACATCGGACTCGATGATGATTTCGACGACGGCATTGACGACGACGAGCTTGAGGCCGAGGCGGAAGAAGAGGATATCGGCGCCGTAGTCGCGGACGAGGAGGATTCAATATGAGCTTTGCACCGTTTGAGGCCATTCAGATAGGTTTGGCTTCCCCCGATATGATACGCAGCTGGTCGCACGGCGAGGTCAAAAAGCCGGAGACCATCAACTACCGCACGCTGAAACCGGAGCGCGACGGACTGTTCTGCGAGAAGATATTCGGGCCCACGAAGGACTGGGAGTGCCACTGCGGCAAGTACAAGAAGATACGCTACAAGGGCAAGATCTGCGACCGCTGCGGCGTTGAGGTCACGAAATCCAACGTCAGGCGTGAGCGCATGGGGCATATCGAGCTCGCCGCGCCCGTGTCGCACATCTGGTATTTCAAGGGTATCCCGTCGCGCATGGGTCTGCTGCTTGATTTGACGCCGCGCATACTCGAAAAGGTGCTCTACTTCGCGTCGTACATCGTCACCGACCCCGGCAACATGGACATGACGCGCCTGCACAAGAACCAGATACTCTCCGAAAAGGAATACCGCGAGATGCGCGAGAAGTTCGAGGACGATTTCTCCGCCGGCATGGGCGCGGAGGCGATCCGCCAGCTCCTGCGCGAGGTGGACTGCGAGCGGTTCTCCGAGCAGCTCCAGAGGCTGCTGCGCGAGGAGGACGACGAGTTCGCGCCGATGCCCGACCCGGATTTTCTGTGCAATTTTGAGGTCTGCAAGGACTGCCAGAACCACGCGAAATGCCCGTCGCAGCTCCTCGACGTGATAAGTGAGCGCCGCAACCCGCGTGAGACGCGGCTTGAGCGCTTTTCGGCGCAGCTTCGCAGTGAGGCGCGCCGCGCCTCCGGGCAGAAAAAGGCGAAGCTCATCAAGCGGCTCGAGGTCGTCGAGGCGTTCCGGCTCTCTGGCAACGACCCGTCGTGGATGATAATCGACGTGCTGCCCGTGATTCCGCCGGAGATTCGCCCGATGGTGCAGCTCGACGGCGGCAGGTTCGCGACGAGCGACCTCAACGACCTGTACCGCCGCGTAATCAACCGCAACAACCGTATGAAGAGGATGATTCACCTCTCCGCGCCGGACATAATTGTACGCAACGAGAAGCGCATGTTGCAGGAGGCCGTAGACGCGCTTATCGACAACGGGCGGCGCGGCCGCGCCGTCACGGGCGCGAATTCGCGCGCGCTCAAATCCCTCTCCGACATGCTAAAGGGCAAGCAGGGGCGCTTCCGCCAGAACCTCTTGGGTAAGCGCGTCGACTACTCCGGGCGTTCCGTTATCGTCGTGGGGCCTGACCTGAAGCTCTACCAGTGCGGCGTGCCCAAGGAGATGGCGATTGAGCTGTTCAGGCCGTTCATCATGAAAAAGCTCGTGCAGGACGGCGTGTCGAACAACATCAAGTCCGCGAAGAAGATGGTTGACCGCGGCATGACCGAGGTCTGGGACGCGCTCGAGGTCATCATCAAGGAGCATCCCGTGCTGCTAAACCGCGCGCCGACGCTCCACCGCCTCGGAATTCAGGCGTTTGAGCCGATACTCGTCGAAGGGCGCGCGCTGAAGCTCCACCCGCTCGTCTGCACGGCGTACAACGCCGACTTCGACGGCGACCAGATGGCGATTCACGTCCCGCTCTCGGCGGAGGCGCAGGCGGAGGCGCGCATACTCATGCTCTCCGCGAACAACCTGCTGCACCCGAAGGACGGCGAGCCGGTGACGGTTCCGACGCAGGACATGATTCTCGGCGCGTACTACCTCACGTTCCGCCGCGACGACGAGCCGGGCGCGGGCAACGCGTTCTCAACCCCGAACGAGGCGCTGATGGCGTACCAGAACGGGGATTTGGGGATTCACGCGCCGATAAGGGTTCGCCTGACGCGCGAGATCGACGGGGTTGAGCAGGGGCGCGTCGTGGAGACGACGGTCGGCCGCATAATCTT
>JAISKU010000109.1 GCA_031261245.1 Oscillospiraceae bacterium
GTAGCAATAAAGGTACTGACGTTGTAAATAATGTTCTTTACAACGAAACGGTACAGTTGTATAATATGTTTGAAAAATTGTGAAGACCGTGTCCGATTATTGTGACATCTGCGTATAGCGGCGGGTGTGACAGCGTGTGAAAAGAAAAGAGGTTGAACGCCGGAGAAAAACAGGAACGCGCCGCCGCCATGCGGTAAAACAGACACACAATATTTATTTTGAGGTGATATTTAATGGGGAATATTGACAAACAGTTCATTCCGTTTCCACAGCTGCACAACAAGGACGGCTGGCACGGCTACACACACCCGCGCATGGGGTTCTTCAACTCCGACGCGGTGATTCCCGGCGTCCCGTTCGGGGCGGGCTTCCTCGTCGCCGACCTGATCGGCATCATGGACACCCCGCATATCCACGACGGCGCGTACAACTTCTTCGTATTCACGGGCGCGGACCTCGACCGGATATTCGAGTCGGAGTTTGAGGTCGCCATCTGTATAGGCGACTCGGGCGTGAACATGGAGATATACGAGATCACGAAGCCGTCGATAGTCTGCGTACCCCCCGGCGTGTTCCACAGCCCGGTGTATTTCAAAAAGGTCGTCAAGGGCCTGAACACCATGCTCATTTACGTCGGCGACACCACGGGCCGCGTGTATCCCCGCGTCGATGAGGCGGGCAAGGAGGAGTGGGTCTACGAAAGGGACGGCACAAGGATGTGCGTCAAAGACCCCGACAGGGAGTGTACGTTCTGCGGGCTGTGCTTCACCGACCCGTCAATCACGGACGACGACCACCGCAAGGCGATGGAGACCTTCTACAATAACGCGTCCACCGTCGGCAAGTACAAGGACTGCATAAAAGAGCTGCGTAAGGACTATCACAAGATAAGCGACGCGATAGTCAGCCCGCGCGCCGTTTTCAAGGGCAAGGTGGACATGGACAAGACGGGACAGCAGTACAGCTATAACGTCATCACGAAGCCGTGTACGCTCGGCGATGAGGAGCCTGTCAGCAACGGTCAGATCGCGGAGTTCCTGTGGTTCTCCGGGTGCGACGTCACGTCTCCGTGGGACAGCTTTGACGCGGAGATCGAGATACAGCTCGGCCCCGACCCCGAACACATGGAGACGGTGAAGTTCAGTGAGCCCGGCGTCATCGCCGTCCCCCCCGGATCCTGGCGCGGCCAGATAACCGTCAAGAGCGCAAACAAGCCGATCTGCTTCATTCCGTACTACACGCAGGATAAACCGCGCTATAAGATCACGCAGAAGACGGTCGACGGCAAAAAAGTCCTCGTCTACGACGACGAGACGACGATAAAAGAGCCGACGGCCGGCGACGAGCTGTTCCTGCAGATCGAGAGATAACGCGCTACAAAAATATTTAATCGTGAGGTGCAATAAATGGGAAATCTTGATAAACTGTTCATTCCGTTTCCTCAGCTGCATAATAAGGACAACTGGTACGGCTGGACTCACCCGCGCATGGGGTTCTTTAATTCCGACGATATAGTTCCCGACGTCAACTTCGGACAGGGCTTCCTCGTCGCGAACGAAGTCACGACAATGGACATTCCGCATATCCACGACGGCGCGTGCAACTTCTTCGTCTTTACCGGCGCGGAGCTCGACAAGCTCTTCGAGGCGGAGTTTGAGGTCACCATGCTGCTCGGCGACTCGGGCGTGTCCATGGAGGCGTACAAAATCACAACACCGTCCATCGTCTGTATCCCGCCCGGCGTGTTCCACTGTCCGATATACTACAAGAAGGTTGTCCGCGGCGTCAACACCATGATGATGTACACGGGATACGACTCCGGCCGCGTGTATCCCCGCGTTGACGAGGAGGGCAAAGAGGAGTGGGTCTACGAGAAGGACAACTGGAAGAAGCCCTGCATAAAAGACCCCGAGAAGGACTGTACATACTGCGGACTGTGCTTCACCGACGCCAACTCGACGCCTGAGAAAGTCGCGGAGTACATGGCGCCGTTCCTGAAGAACGCGGCGACAACGACAAAGTACAAGGACTGCATAAAAGAGCTGCGCAAGGACTATCACAAGATAAGCGACGCGGTAATAAGCCCGCGCGCCGTCTTCAAGGGCAAGGTCGACATGGAGAAGACAGGGCTGCAATACAGCTTCAACATCATCACGAAGCCCTGCACGCTCGGCGATGAGGAGCCTTTCAGCAACGGTCAGATCGCGGAGTTCCTGTGGTTCTCCGGCGCGGACACGGTGGAGCCGTGGTCGAGCTTTGACGCGGAGCTTGAGGTGCTGCTCGGGCCGGATCCGGAGCATCTGACGGCGATCACAGTCAAGGAGCCCGGCGTCGTCGCCGTTCCCCCCGGGACGTGGCGCGGCCCGATAACCGTCAAAAAGGCGGGCAAGCCGATCCTGTTCATCCCGTATTACACGCAGGACTCGCCGCGCTATAAGATCACGCAAAAAATTGCGGACGACGGCAAAAAGGTGCTCGTATTCGACGATGAGACGACGATAAAAGAGCCGACCGCCGGCGACGAGCTGTATCTGCAAATCAAGAGATAATCACGCGTCAACATCATTGAAAAGCTTACCGGAAGAGACGGGAACATATTTGTTGCCGTCTCTTCGCGGCAAAACAGGAGGTAACATATGAACAGGAAAATTCCGTTTTCCGAGGGCGAGCTCCGCGTGCTCGAGACGCTGCCGAAATTCTTCGGCCACGACCAAAAAATACGCAGCACACCGGTGTCGTCGCGCGAAAACGTCAACGCGATGTATTTTGAAAAGCACCCGTACTGGTTCCCCGTGCCCTCCGACTACGGGATAATAGTCCCGGGAGTGTATAACGACACGCTCGGCCGCGGCGGCGTCGAGGGCGTGACGGACGTGTTCGGCGTAGAGTGGGAGTTCATCGAATCCGCCGGCGGCTCCATCGTCCGCCCGGGCGAGCCGTTCATGAAAAACGCAAACGAGTGGCGCGACCTGATAAAAATCCCCGACGTCGACGCGTGGGACTGGGCCGGCGCCGCCGAAGCGACGAAAATCGACCAGCGCTTCTCGACGCAGGTGTCGATGATAAACGGCTTCTGGTTTGAGCGCCTGATATCCTTCATGGACTTCGCCCCCGCGGCCGTGGCGCTTATCGACGAGGATCAGCAGGACGCCGTAAAGGCGCTCTTCGAGGCGATGACAGACCTCGCCATAAAGGTCATCGACAAGCTGTTTTACTACTGGCCGACGCTCGACGGAATCAACATCCACGACGACTGGGCGGCGCAAAAAGCCCCGTTTTTCTCGATGAACACCGCGTATGAGATGTTTGTGCCCTACATGAAGGCCGTCACCGACCACATTCACGCAAAGGGACGCTACGCCACGCTGCACTCCTGCGGGCGCGGCGAGTCGCGCGTTCAGGCGTTCATCGACGCCGGTTGGGACGGCTGGGACTTGCAGGGGATGAACGACACCGCAAAGCTCTGGGAGGATTTCGGCGATAAAATCTCGATCTCCATCGTCCCGGAGGAGTTTGACCCCGACGCCACGGGCAAGGATGAGCAGTACAGACGCGGGCAGGAATTCGCGCGGCGCTTCAGCGTGCCCGGCAAGTACGGCACTATCAGCAACTACGGGTTCAACATGCTCACCGAGGCGTTCACGGAGGGCGTCTACGTCGAGTCGCGGAAGATTTACAGCAAGTAATCGGCGGATAACAAAAAAACGGGGAGATTGCCGACAGGCAATCTCCCCGTTTTGCGATGCGCGCTTCAGACGCGCTTTTTTTCGAGCCGTCCCGTCTTGTCCAAGTGCGCCAGACACGAGCGGATACACGCGGCGCAGACCACGGCGGGCCCGTATGTGAAGTCGTACGCGCTCTTCGTGTACTGCACATTCTCGCGCAGGTAGCTCACGATCTCGTCGTCCGTCGGACGCGGCGACCCGTCGGCGCAGGTAGTTGCGGAGCCGTCCACGATGTTCTTTGAATACGCCAAGACCTCCTCGGGCGCAAACGGGCTGATTCCGCCGTAGTGCCCGATGGAGCACTTCCCGGTGTCAAGGGAGCAGCGGCGGATATTCACGACGCCCGTGACGTCCACGTCGTCGGGCTCCTTTGCGGACAGCGCCTTTGCGGGGCATTTCCGCACGCACTCCAGACACCCGTCGCATATTGGGCTCTCCACTATCGGGTCGGGCTCGAGCGGCGCGTCAGTTATCACGAAGTAGACCCTCTGCGAGGGGCCGAACTCCGGCGTCAGCAGCAGACGGTTGAGCCCTATCTGTCCCACGCCGCACAGCGCGGCGCCGATCCGGAAGTTGAACAGGATATCCGGCCTCGGCTTCTCCGTACCGTCCGCGTTCAGCGCGGCGCGCCCCGTGTTGTACTTGCCGCCGCCGAAGCGGTTTGCGTGGTACATCACCGTGGCGGCCTCAAACCCGTAGTCCTCCACGAAGCTCGCCACGCGGCGCTGTGCGTTCGGCGCGATGATGTTGTTCAAATCCGCGAAGCCCGTCATGGTGTAGGAGCTGAAATACGTGCCCTCCTCGATACCGCGGTGGGAGCCGCGGTGAATCCGGAAGCCTATGCAGATGACGGATTTCGCGTTCGGCATGATGGTGCGCGGGTCGTTTTCGACGGGCGCGCTGTCCCACCGATCCACGGAACCGATGCCGATGAGGTCAACGCCCCACTCCCGCGCGGCGTCCTTCAGCAGTTTTGACGTCAGCATACTCCGCTCACACCCTTAATTGAATTTCAGATAGCCACGCCCGAGCAGGGCGTCGGTGTCCGTCTCACTCTTGAGTACGCCGATCTTCTTCATCTCCTCGAGCGTGGTTTTCAGCGAGTCGTAGCCGCCGTTCGCGGAGGCGTGGAAGCCGTACGTGGCGAGCAGCGTGCCGTTAAACTCCGCGTCGCCGGAGACGTATTCCTTCTCGACCTGAAGCGCGGCCGCCTCCTGCGGGTTCTCCGCGATCCACGCCGCGGCCTTTACAACGGCGTCGGTGTACTTTTTCGCGAGGTCGGGGTGCTCGCTCGCGAATTTGTCCGTCACAAACGTGGCGCAGCAGAATTCGTGCGCGAACGGATCGCTCGCGGCCGTGTCCACCAGAACCTTGAAGCCGTTGTCGCGAACCGCGACCGACACGGCGGGATCCATTGCGGCGTAGGAGTCAATCGCCCCGTTTAGCAACGCGGCGGGCAGATCCGCGTTTGTGAACACTACGAACTCCACGTCGAGGTCGTCACCCGCGGCCTTGAGCCCCGCGTTCGCGAGCGCGCGGCGCACGATGATCGCGGGGGAGTCCGTCAGCGACGCCACGCCGATCGTCTTGCCCTTCAAATCGGCTACGGAGCCGATTGCGGAGTCCGCCGAGGTGACGAGCTTGATGCAGCCGCCGTGAATACCTGCCGTAAGCTTGATGCCCAGACCGTTCTCGAGCGGCTGCGCGAACTTGCCGATCAGACCGAAGCCCGCGTCCACAGTGTTCGTGCCCGCGCCGTCAATTGTCGCGGCGGTGTCCAGCGGGGTGGGCTCGACCTTGAGACCCTCTGCCTCAAAAAAGCCCTTCTGAATGGCGACGTGCAGCGGCGCGTGGCAGAGCGCCGTGCCGTACGCCACCTTTACCACATAGTCCGCGTCCGACTTTTTCGCCTTGCCGCACCCGGCGAGCGCGAGAACGAGAAGCACTGCCGACAGTGCGAGGGCGAGAGAGCGCTTTGCGTAACAGGTTACCTTTTTCATCTTTTTCCTCCAAAAATTTTTATAGATAATAATCCGGAGCCTGGCGGAGACCGCCAAACTGGAGAATATCCAGGATTTTAGCGCGCAGGCGGGAAAAATCCTCGCCGCTGCGCGCGCGCGGACGGGAGAGACTGATGGGGATGATCTCCTGAATCCGCCCGGGGCGCGGGGAGAGCACGACGACCCTGTCCGACATGTAAACCGCCTCGTCAACATCGTGCGTCACCATTATCATCGTGGTTTTGCGCGCCTGCCAGATTCGCAGAATCTCCTCCTGTATGTTCATGCGCGTGAAGGCGTCCAGCGCGCCCAACGGCTCATCAAGCATCATCACCTTGGGGTGCGCGGCGAGGGCGCGCGCGAGGGACGCGCGCTGGCACATGCCGCCGGAGAGCTCATGCGGGAACACCTTTTCAAACCCCTGCAATCCGACAAGCTCAATCCACGCGTCCACGTCGCGGCTTATCTGCTCCTTTATGTCCTTTGACGACATGCTGCCGCCGCCGGAGAGCGCCGCGAGCCGCTCCTTCGGCTGGTTTTTCAACCCGAACGCCACATTCTGCCGCACGTTCAGCCACGGGAACAGCGTGTGATCCTGAAACGCGAAGCCGCGGTCGGGGGACGGCCCGTTCACGGGCTCGCCGTCGGTGCACACCTCGCCGCTGTCGGGTTGCGTAAGCCCCGCGACGATGCGCAGAAGCGTCGATTTGCCGCAGCCGGAGGCGCCTATCAGGGTGACGAACTCTCCCGGCGCGATGTCCAAATCTATGCCCTCGAGCGCGTGGACGAGCTCCGAGCTCTCGCGCTTGAACACCTTGGAAATGCCGCGCAGTGTCACGCCGCCTACCATTTGATCACCCCTTTTTGCCAGCCGAGGAACTTGTCCCGCACCTTGAAGAGGCCGGTAACGAGCAGGAAAAACACCAGAGCGACGACGATCAGCCCGGCGTACACGTTGGAGTAGGAGAGCATCTCCCGCTCCCAGTTGACATACCAGCCGAGCCCGTATTTCGCGCCTATCAGCTCCGCCGTGATGAGTGTGATGAACGAGGAGCACGCGCCGTTGAACAGCCCCAGAAAGATGTGCGGCATGGAGGCGGGGACGCCGATTTTGACGACCCGCACAAACCGCCCCGCGCCGAGCGTGGAGCCCGCGTCAAAATACGACTGCGGCACGTTTGCGATGCCGCTGGAGGTCATAAGCGTGACGGGGAACCACACGGCGAGCGCGATGATAAACGCGCTCGCGGAGACCGCCGTGGGAAACACGATGAGCATGAGCGGAATCCACACGGTGGACGGAATCGGCCCGATAAGCCGGATTACGGGACTCAGCCAATAGGACAGGCGTTTGGAGAACCCGATGCCGACGCCGGTGAACAGCCCGACGATGGAGCCGCCGAAATATCCGAAGAACAGCAGCCGCCCGGAGTGTGCGAGGCACTTCAGAAGCAGCCGCCTGTCGTCAAAGAGCGCGCCGAACACCCTGTCGAGCGAGGGAAAATACATGACCGGCGGCACGGCGAGCTTGCTCGTAAAAATGTTCAGACCCGTCAGAAACAAGATCGCGCCGGTGTAGAACCAACCGCCGTATTCCAGCTTTTTCGCCAGCGCGGCGCTGAAAAAGGACACAATAATCAGCGCCGCGTACAGCGCCAGCAGGAACAGCAGGAAGTATGTAAAATATGGCGCTCTTGTCGTCGGCTGCAATTCGCTGTTTGGGAAAAACAGCTGCACCGCAAGGGCTGCAAGGAGCGCCGCTATCGGGAAAACGCGTTTGAGAGGTCTCAGGATGCTCACCTCATCTGTTTTCAATTCATACTAAGTTGGTAGTCTTAGTTTGCTATTATATGCACCGATACATGGTTTGTCAAGACTGTAAATTAAAGAACTTGTACAGACAAAGGCGGCGAAACCCAAAATGCAAGACCCGCCAAAGGCGGGTCTTGCATTTTGGTTGCGGGGGCAGGATTTGAACCTACGACCTTCGGGTTATGAGCCCGACGAGCTACCGAACTGCTCCACCCCGCGATATGCGATTTTTCAAGGTTTTGATAGTCTAACACACCGCGGCGATAAAGTCAATAGGAAAATTCCCGCCCGCGCGAAAAATAAGACGCCGCCGGAGAAATCCGGCGGCGTCGTTGTCGTCAAACCTTAGATGTCGTACTCGTCCGCGAGCTCCATCATGCCGTAGTCGAGCAGCAGCTTCTCAAGCTCATCCTGCGAAATCGGCGTCGGGATGACAAACCTGTCGTTCTGCTCAATCGCCTCCGCGAGCGCCCTGTACTCCGCCGCCTGCGAGGACGCCGGCCTGTACTCGATGACGGTTTTCTTCTGAATCTCGGCGCGCTGCACTATGTTGTCGCGCGGCACATAGTAGACGAGGTGGGTGCCGAGCGCCGCCGAGAACGCGCGCAGCAGGTCGAGCTCATGGTCTACATTGCGGCTGTTACAGATGATGCCGCCGAGGCGAACCTCACCCTTCAGCGCGTACTTCGCGACGCCGCGCGAGATGTTGTTCGCGGCGTACAGAGCCATCATCTCACCGGAGGCCACGATGTATATCTCCTTCGCCTTGCCCTCGCGTATCGGCATGGCGAAGCCGCCGCACACCACGTCGCCGAGGACGTCGTAGAACACGTAATTCAAATCCTCGGTGTACGCGCCGAGGTTCTCAAGCATGTCGATAGAGGTGATAATGCCGCGCCCGGCACAGCCGACGCCCGGCTCCGGCCCGCCCGACTCCACGCAGCGTATGCCGTTGAAGCCCGTTTTCACGAGGTTTTCGAGCGTGATGCCCTGCCTGTTGTCGCGCACGGTGTCGAGCACGGTTTTCTGGTGCATCCCGCCGAGCAGCAGACGCGTAGAGTCCGCCTTGGGGTCACAGCCGACGACAAGAATATTTGAGCCGCGCTCGGCAAGTCCGGCGGTGAGATTCTGCGTCGTCGTGGATTTGCCTATGCCGCCCTTGCCGTAAATTGCAATTTGCCTGAGCTTTGCCATAGTAGATTCTCCTGTTTTCTTTTAAAATATATTAAGTATATGTGTATTGTACTCCGACAAAAGCGCGCCGTCAAGTCCTATATGCTGTATTGGCTCGACAGGTTGAAGCGCGCGAGGAACTGCTTTGTGCGCTCATCCTTAGGCGTCAGGAACACGTCGCGCGGGTCGCCCTCCTCGACGATAAGCCCCTGGTCGATGAATACAACCTTGTTTGCAATCTCATAGGCGAAGCTCATCTCGTGCGTGACGACTATCATCGTCTGCCCGCCCTTTGCAAGGCGGCGCATGACGGACAGCACCTCGCCGACGAGCTCCGGGTCGAGCGCCGAGGTCGGCTCGTCGAAGAGAATCACCTCCGGGTCGAGCGCCATAGCGCGCGCAATCGCGACGCGCTGCTGCTGCCCGCCGGAGAGCTGACTGCCGTAGGCGCCGTATTTGCTCTGCAAACCGACGGAATCGAGAAGCTCGCGCGCCTTCGCCTCGGCCTCCTTCTTCGACACCTTCTGGACGGCGATAAGACCCTCCGTGACGTTTTCGAGCGCGGTCTTTTTGTTGAAGAGATTGTAGAGCTGAAAGACCATCGCCGTCTTGCGCCGCAGCGCCAGAATTTCCTTCTTGGACGCCTTTTCGGTGTTCACGGTCTGCTCGCCGACGGTTATAAGCCCCTTGTCGGCGTGCTCAAGGAAATTTATGCACCGCAGCAGGGTCGTCTTTCCCGACCCGCTCGGCCCTATTACCGCCACCACGTCCCCGTGCTCCACATCCAAATCAATACCGTGCAAAACCTTGTTTTTCCCGAAAGTCTTGTGTATGTTGTGTACTTTTACACCGCCCATTGGAGTTTCCTCCCCCTAACATTTAATTGACGCAGGCCCAAATCAGGCCAGCTTTGTGCGATATTTGCCGAGCTTTGCGCGCAGAATCTTCGCGATCATCTCTATGACAATACAAAGCGCCCAGTAAATCGCGGCGGCCGCGAGGTACGCCTCAAAATACTTGTAGTTTGAGGAGGCGACCTTCAGCGTTCCGCTCATAACCTCCTCCACCATCACCATGTAGCACAGCGCGGAGGCTTTTATCAGACCGATGATGTTGTTGCACAGCACGGGCGCCGCGATAATCACGGCCTGCGGCGCGACTATGCGGACAAGCGCGCCGGTGCGCGTCAGGCCGATTGAGAACCCCGCCTCAAACTGCCCGTTGTCAACAGACGTCAGCGCGCCGCGTATCGTCTCGGAGATGATCATCGTCCCGAAAATCGTCAGCGCGACGATGCCGATGGCGTTCAGGCTCACGTCCTTCGCGGAAAACGGCAGGTGCAGCAGCGCCGCGAGCCCGTTCACGACGCGCGAGGCCGACGCGAACACGACGAACATCACGAGCAGCATCGGAACTCCCTTGAGGAACGTGACGAAAAGCGCGAAAAACCGCGCGAGAAACGGCACCTTGAAGAAGCGGATACCGGCGATGACAATGCCGAACACAAGCGAGAGCAAAAACGCGGAAAACGCCAGCTTCAGCGTGTTGGGCAGATACGCGAGCCCGTAGAGAAAGGCCTGCCACACAAACGAGAGATCTATATTCACGCGACGGCCCCCCTTCCCTTGGACAGGCGTTTTTCGAGAAATGAGAACACGTACTGGAACACAATGCTCAGAAAAACAAAAATAATCGCCGCGGCCGTGTACGGTTCAATGGTGTGCTTGCTGATGTTGATAATCGTCCGCGCCCTGCCGATGACGTCGATTATGCCGATAGTGTAGCCGAGCGACGTGTTCTGAAGCAGGGACACGAAGCTGGTCGAGAGGCTCGGCACCGCGGCGAGCGCCGCCTGCGGCAACACGATTCGCCTGAATGTCTGGAGCTTTGTCATTCCGATAGAGTACGCCGCCTCGCTCTGACCCGTTCCGACGCCCTCGATGGTGCTGCGCATAATCTCGGAGAAAAACGCCCCCATGCTCAGCGAGTATGTGACGAGTATGAAGTACATCTTGTTCAGCCGCCCGATATCAACGCCGAAAATCCAGTTAAAAAATACTGGCAGGCCATAGTAGATCAGAAAAAGCTGCACGATTATCGGGGTGCCGCGGATAAAGGAGGCGTACACGACGGCGATCTGACGCAGCACGGGAACCTTGTACACCCGGAAGAGCGCCATGACGAGGCCGATAATGATTCCGCAAACCGTCGCCACTATAACTATCAAAAAGGTGATGTGTATGCGCGAGAGGAGCTTGGGAATCGAGGTGAATATCAGTGACCAGTCAAGCTTTTGCATCGCCCGGCTCCTTTCCCGCCGGAAGCGAATCAAGCGCGTAACCCACATAGGCGGCCACGCCGTATTTCAGCGAGGACTCGTCGATGTCGAACCGCGCGCTGTGCAGCTCCGCGCCGGAGCCGTACTCCCTGTTGCGTATGCCGAGAAACGCGAGGACGCCGGTGTAGCGCTGAATATACGTGCTCATGGGCTCGGAGGCCATCAGCGGCTCCGACGAGGTGAGGTGCTCCGCGCCCGCGTATTTGACTATCGCGTCCCGCGCGATGCGGCTCTCCTCCGCGCTGTTTATCACGGGCAGGCCGGAGAACAGCCCCTCGAGAGTGTACGTGCAGTTGTACGCCGCCGCCGTGTGCTCCACGATGTTTTTGAACGCCGCCACAAACCGCTCTCCCGCCTCGGGATGCAGAAAACGGGCGCTGCCGGAAAACGTCAGCGTCTCGTCGATCACGTTTCCGACGAAGCCGGTGTGCACAACGGGAACCGCGATGGTGAGCGGTGTGAACGGGCTTATGTGCTTGAGGCGCAGCGCGGTGATCGCCTGATATATCGCCACAAAGCAGTCGAGCGGGTGATTCGCCTCGTCGGGACGCGAGCCGTGCCCGCTGCGCCCGGTCAGCGTCACGGAGAAGCCGGAGCCCCCCGCCATCACGCCGCCCTCGTTCGCCGAAATCAGCCCCGCGTCGATGTGCGGGTTGACGTGGATTGCGAAAACGCTGTCGATTTTGTAGTTCTTCTCGTCGAAATAGGGGAAGAGCGCACGCGCGCCGTACTTTCCGTCCGGCCCGCCGCCCTCCTCCGCGCGCTCAAAGCAGAGAATGATTTTCCCGTCGATCAGCTCGATGTTGTCCAAAAGTATTTTCGCGGTCGTCAGCAGCATCGCAGTGTGCGCGTCGTGGCCGCACATGTGCGCCACGCCGTCATTCTTCGACACGACCTCCTTGTCGCGGACGAGATTTTGCGTTAGCTCGGTAATGGGCAGGGCGTCCATGTCGCCGCGCAGCAGCACCGTGCGGTCGCTGCTCCCGTTCTCAATGAAGCCGAGTATGCCGCCGAACGGGTGCTCGACAAACGGAATGCCAAGCCGCGTCAGACTGTCGCGAATGAACTCCAGCGTCTGAAACTCATAGCCCGACAGCTCGGGGTTCTCATGCAGATGACGGCGCAAACCGATAAGCGATTTTTCGGCGTCCTCGACCTGCCGTAATATATCCGAAGCCATGCCCATTACCAGCCTTTCCTAATCTGTTATGCGGTTACTTATTTGCTTCCGCTTCCTTGCGGGCGACTCTGTCGGCCTCGAGCGAGGGGAGCAGCTCCGTGTAGTCGCGACCCAGCCATTCCACGCATATCTCGGCAAGCGTGCCCTGCTCGCGGAGCTTGAGGATCACCGCGTCAATATCGTCGCGCAGCTGCTCGTCGCCGTACTGGAACAGGTAGAACGTGTATGTGGCGCTTATGGGCTCGCCCGTGTACTTTACCTGGATGTCGTAAGCTGCGTTGTTATTGTCCGCGTCGCGCTCCGTGCCGGTATACGCGTCGATGCGGCCGTCGGCCAGTGAGCTGAGTGTGATCTCCGTCGTGCCCTCGCTGTAAACGAGATTTATGGGCGTCTTTGCGACGTTTGTGTTGTATTCCTCAAGGATAACGGCGATGTTGCTGTTGTTGTTGACAAGCACGCTCTTCCCCTCGAGATCGGCGACGGACGCGGGGGCCCAATCGGAATCCGCGAGCGTCAGGATGCGGTACGCGACCGTGCTGTACGGCTCGTAACCGTACAGATATTTCTCGGCGCGGACGGAGTTGTAGCCGAAGTAGTGCGCGCCTATGTCATATTTCTTCGAGTCGAGGCCGGCGAGGATGCCCGCGAACTCTGTGGGCTCATACACAAACTCGTACTGGGGGAGAAGCTCGTCAATGGCGCGCAGTATCGTGGGGTCATAGCCCGTGAGCTTGCCGCTCTCGTCGACGTAGCCGAGCGGTACGGAGCTTATGCCTGTCGCGACGATGACCTTGCGCACCTCAACGGGGGGAGCCTCCGGCGGCGCCTCGGGGGCGCTGTCTCCGCCGGCGGCGGGGGTGTTTGCGGCGGGCGTCGGCGTGGAAGCCGCCGCGGGGGCGTCCGTCTTTTTCGCGCAGCCGCCGAGTACGGCGAGAACGGTGACGGCGACGATCAGCAGGGAGAGAATCCTCTTAATTTTTTGCTTTTTCATGTAAAACGCTCCTTTTTTATTTTTGATTTCTATGAAATTTGACTAAAGCATATATGAGTAGTATGTTTTAGCATATTTACTTATAACACATATATGTGATTACGTCAATAGGGTTCTGAAAATTTTTTCTCCCTCGCCTTCGCGCGCCGCCCGTAGACGTAGGGGAGACTGATGATATACGCTCCCGCGCCGCGCAAAAACGCGCTTATCGCCATCGCCCACCAGATTCCGTTCTGCTCAAGCGCCCCGCGCGAGAGCGTCCACGCGAGAACCACGCGTATGACGTGCGTCGCCATGCTGACGACAGACGGCGGCAGGGTTTTTCCGTAGCCGCGAAAGACGCTCGTCCCCACGCCCTCGAGGCACGCCACGAGCTGGCAAAGCGCGAGAATGTGCAGATATCGCGCGCCCATCTCGATAATCTCCGGCTCCCCGGGGACGAACAGGCGGAAGAAAAAGCGGTTGAAAAACACGAGATTCAGCGTCGCCAGAAGCCCCCACACGCCCATAATCACGGAGGAGAGCGTAAACCCGCGCCGTATGCGGTCAAGCCGCATCGCGCCGTAGTTTTGCCCTATGTACGCGGTAAGCGCCGAGGCGAAGCCGCTCGACACGAGATAGGAGAACTGGTCCACCTGACTGCCGAGCCTCTGCACCGCCATCGCTCCCGCGCCGAAGGACGCGACGAAGCGCGACACTATAATCACAAAAAACGTGAAGAAGAACGAGTTGAACGCCACGGGCGCGCCCCAGCGGAGAATCGGCCGCAGATGCTCGCGCCTTGGCAGCCGCCAGAGCTTCATGCCGACAAATACCGGGTGCTTGTAGCGCCGCAGCGAGATGAGCATGAGCACGCACGCCGTGGCCTGGCAGAGAGCCGTCGCGGCGGCCGCCCCGGCGACGCCGAGCTTCAGCCCGAAGATCAGCAGCGGGTCGAGCACGACGTTGAGCACCATGCACACGAGATTTACGTAAAACGGCGCCGCGGAGTTGCCGCTCGCATTGAACGCGGACACAGCGACGGCGTTCACGTAGTTGAACGGCAGCGCGAGGGCGATAATGCTCAGATATATTACGGAGTTTTGCCGCACATCGACCTCGGAGATGTTGAAAAGCCCGATCAGCGGATGCCGCGCGAGCAGGTAGAACGCGCCGCACAGCACGCCGAGCAGCAGCGAGCTCGACATTGAGCTCTGCAAGTATCCGCGCGCCGCGTCCGGCTCCCCGCGCCCGAGGCTCTGCGACACGCCTATCTCCGCGCCGTTTCCGCCGAACGCCTGAAGCGACATCGACAGCCACATGAACACGGCGACAGTCCCGCTCGCGGCGACGGCGCCGCTCGACAATCGTCCGAGCCAGAACATGTCGGCAAAGGAATACGCCATCTGCACGAGCTGTGTCCCGATTGTCGGCAGCGAAAGCTTTACGAGCTTGCCGAGTACGTTTCCCTCCGTGAGGTCATATTTTTTTTCGGTTGACATCATTGTCTCCCCGCATTCCGCCATCCTCCGGCGATTTTCTCTGCATTATACGGGGGAATTTATAAATTGTCAATAATACTTATAAGAATTTATTAAATTAAAATATACTATTGACAAACGCGCCATAGCGTCGTAAAATGATAATGCCTATCAATTATGTGAGTTTTGTAAGCTTTATAAAACGGAAAGGGAGAATAATATGGCACGTACATACTCAGGTATACGTGAGACACGCCCGTATACATATAACGATTTGGGGGGCGGCAGCGTACCCATCTCCGAGGATTTTGAAAAACAATGCCTGAAGCTCGCCGACCGCTCCTTCAGCCAGGGGCTTCAGTGTCAGCAGATCAACAGCATCTCCGCGCTCGTGTCCCTTGAGGAGTCGGTGTTCGTGATCCACTCTCCGCAGGGCTGCTCCGGCTGCGTAACGGGCGCGGCGGACGGTTACCGCGTCGGTCAGGCGCACCGCGGCGTGAAGCTCATCAAAAGCCCGCGCGTGATCATCTCAAACCTCGACCAGAACGACATCATCATGGGCGGCGAGGCGAAGCTGCGCGAGGCCGTCGCGCTCGCGGAGAAGCGCTACGCCCCGAAGATGATCTTCATCTTCACCTCCTGCGCCTCCGGAATCATCGGCGACGACGTGGACGCTATCGCGGCGGACATACAGCCCGGCGTGAACGCGAAGCTCGTGCCTATCCACTGCGACGGCTTCAAGTCAAAGGTGTGCGCGTCGGGCTTCGACGCGGCGTTCATCGCGATTCAGAAGTATCTGCTGCCGCAGGAGCCGCAGCCGCGCGAGAAAGGCCTCGTAAACCTCTTCGCGCCGACCTCCATAAGCTACAAGGATCAGCGCGAGATAGAGCGTATGCTCGGTCTGCTCGAGGTCAAGGTCAACTACATACCGTTTTACAGCTCCTACGAGAAAATTCAGAAGATAACGACTGCCGAGGCGTCAACCTCCATATGCAAGGTGTTCGCCGACGAGTTCATGAAGGAGCTTGATGAGACGTACGGCATCCCTTACGCGCATACGGTCATGCCGATAGGCGTGCGCAACACGGACAAGTGGTTCCTCGGCATCGCGGAGCTCATCGGCAAGGGAGACCTCGCCCGCGGATACATTGAAAAAGAGCACGCGCGCGTGCTCCCGCAGCTCGAGGGCATAAAGAAGCGCCTACAGGGAAAGCGCGTGTTCATCTGCGGAGGCACGGGGCGCAGCTTCGCCGCCGCCGCGCTGATTGACGACTTCGGCATGGAGCTCGTCGGACTCGAGACCCCGACATACGACCTCGACGCGCAGATCGACGTCGAGTACCTCAACGGCATACATAAGAATTACGTAATCGACGTCGCGAACATGCAGCCGTTCGAGCAGGTGAACCTCGTCAACAAGCTCAAGCCCGACCTGTTTATAGGCGTGCCCACGTGGTCGGCGCGCTTCGGGATACCGACGACGCACGTGCTCGACCCCAAGCGCGCGACGATGGGCTACGACGGAATCCTCTACCTCGGCAACAAGATCGCCGACCAGATAGAGCATCCGGGCTTCAACCGCAAGCTCGCGCCCTACGCCCGTCTGCCGTACAAGAAATCGTGGTACGAGAAGGACGCGTTCCAGTTCATCAAGGAGGTCAAATAGGTATGTCAAGCGTAATTGAAAGCCCGCGCGGCACGTGCGTGCTCGGCGGCGTGAACGCCGTACTCTCCGCAATCAGGCGCGTGTGCCCGATTTACCACTCCGGCCCGGGTTGTTGTATGCAGACGACGGCGGGGGAGTCCGGTCAGGCGGGACTTCGCGGCCCGTTCTACCTCTCGGCTGTCTCGACGCCGTGCTCGAACATGCTCGAGCGCGAGGTCGTGTTCGGCGGGGAGCAGAAGCTCCGCGACGAGATTGACGGCTCCATAGAAATCATCGAGGCCGACGCGTATTTCGTGCTCACGGGCTGCACCGCCGGCATAATCGGCGACGACATCGCGAGCGTGACGCGCGAGTACTCCTCGCAGGGGATACCCGTTTACCCGATTCTGACGCCCGGCTTCGCCGGGGACAGTCTCCTCGGCTATGAGACGGCGTTTGAGGCGCTGCTCGACTTCGTCGTGGATAAGGAGCCAAAGCGTCAGAGCGACCTCGTGAACCTCATCGGCGTAGTGCCGTACCACGACCCCCACTGGGAGGGTACGCTCGAGGAGCTCACGCGCATACTCCGCAAGCTCGGTCTGCGCGTGAACACGTTCTTCTCCGAGGGACAGGGGATAGAGCACGTCAAATCCTCCTCCTCGGCGGCGCTGAATATCATCGTCAGCACACACCTGCTCAAAAAGACGGCGGAGCGGTACGAGGAGGAATTCGGCGTGCCGTCCCTGCGCTTCCCCGCGCTGCCGATAGGCGCGACGCTCACCTCGCAGTTCGTCCGCGCCGTGGGCGAAAAGCTCGGCCTCGACAAGAAGCTCGTGGAGAGCGTCGTGAACGAGGAGGAGACCTACGTCTACCATTATTATGAGAGCATCATCGGCGGCCTGAGCTGGAAACGCTTCGCCGTCGTGGCGGACGGCTCCGCCGCCGTCGGGATAACGCGCTTCCTCGCGGACGACTTCGGGTTCACGCCCGTCGTGACGATCGTTAGCGAGCCGATTTTCCGCGACAGCGACAGGGAGCGCATCGAGGCCGGTATCCGCACCCTCGAATTCGGCAATCCGCCCGACATCTTCTTCCTGCCGGACCACTACGACATCCGCAGCAAGCTGAAGGAGTACGACGGCGTGACGCTGCTCGTCGGCAGCTCGCTCGAGGAGGAGGTAGCGCTTGAGCTCGACATCCAGTGCCACGTGATGAGCTACCCCGTGTCTGACCGCCTCGTCCTCAACAGAACGTACAGCGGCTATCGCGGCGCGCTGACGATCGTAGAGGATTTGTTCAACAACCTGTAAGGGGCGGCGGAGGCTGCCGGAAGGAGACCCATGAAAGTAGCGATGGCAACAAAGGACGGCGAGTTCGTCACCCAGCATTTCGGGCGCAGCCCGTCCTTCCACATCTATAATATCGACGAGGACACATACGAGTGGGAGTTCCTCGAAATTCGCGAGAACGCGCCCGCGTGCGAGCAGGGGCACGACTCCTCGGCGTTCGCCGAGTCAATCGCGAACATCTCCGACTGCGCCGCGGTGTTCGTCGCGCAAATCGGCGGCCACGCGGCCTCCGCCGTGTCACAGCGCGGTATCGCCGTGCTCGAAAAGGCCGGCCACGTGGAGGAGCTGCTCGAGGGGTACATAACGTACCTGCAAAAGACCAGCGCGCGCGTAAAACTGCGCGAAACGCAAAAAAAAATAACGCCCGAGGCGCTTGCGGAGCACCCGTGCTTCGCGGAGAGCGCAAAGGGACGCTACGGCAGACTTCATCTGCCGACGAGCCCCGCGTGCAATATCCGCTGCCGCTTCTGCATAAGAAGCTGCAACGACACGGAGGACAGACCGGGCGTCGCCGCCGGCATAATCTCCCCAGACGAGGCGGTCTCGATTGTCGGGCGCGCGCTTGAGCTCTCGCCGAATATCCGCGTCGTCGGCATAGCCGGCCCGGGCGACACGCTCGCGACCCCGGCGGCTATCGAGGCGTTCCGTCAGGTGCATGAGGCGTACCCGGAGCTCATAGAGTGCCTGTCCACAAACGGCCTCGCCCTGCCGGGCAAGTCGGAGGTGCTGAAAAAAGTCGGCGTCAAGACGCTCACCGTCACGGTGAACGCGGTTGACCCCGAGATAACGGCGAAAATCGTGGACGGCATAGTGTTCGAGGGCAAGCCCTATGAGGGACTTGCCGCCGCCGAGATACTGATAAGCCGCCAGCTTCGCGGCATACGCGAGGCCGTGGAGGCGGGGATAACGGTAAAGATAAATTCCGTGCTCATTCCCGGCGTGAACGACACGCACATCGCCGAGATCGCGAAAACCGTCGCGGAGCTCGGCGCGTCGCGCCACAACATCATCCCGCTGATTCCGCAGCACAAGTTCGCGGACGTCCCCGCGCCTACGTGCGAGGAGGTCGAGCGCGCGCGCGCGGAGGCGGGGAAGTACCTCACGCAGTTCCTGCACTGCGCGCACTGCCGCGCTGACGCGTGCGGCGTGCCGGGCGAGACGGATTTCTCGGCGCAGCTGTACTCCGGCAAGGTGCTGGAGACGTTCTCACACGGCTGATCAGATGTTGTAGTCGTACCCGAGGTAGTTGCTGCTCTTCTCGATGATGTCCTGAAGCGTGACGCTGTCGAGGTACTCGAGCACGAGGCGCTCAACGCTGCTCCAGACCTCGTCGGCGGTGAGGCTCATGATGTCGGAGCGGTCGGAGGTGGGATCCGGCGCCGCGAGAGAGATGTTGCCGTCAATCGCGCGGAATATCTCCCCGACGGAGTATTTGTCCGCCGGACGCGAGAGCTTGTACCCGCCGGACGCGCCGCGGGCGGCGGTCAGCATGTCGGTCTTGTTCAGGTGGATCATGATCTGCTCGAGATACGTTTTCGAGACGTTCATTCGCGTGGAGATTTCCTTCAGGCTGATAAACCCGTCGTTTTGGTGTGCCGCGAAATCAAGCATCATGCGCAGGGCATGTCGCGTTTTCGTTGAAATTTTCATATGCTCCCCCATAAATTATCATACTATTGTGCATTTTATACTTTTTACCGACAATATGTCAAGTCATAACGCAATAAAAAACAGTAACACGCGTTCATAAAATATGAACGCGTGTTACTTCTCGTATTCAGTTATCAATGGACTGCATCTGCCTTTCCTTGTCTCCCGTTCCGTAGCGCGCTCATGTTTCATTTCGAGCATCCGATACGATAAAAGCTCCGCGCGATTTGCCACGCGCATCAGTGGGCATGTCTAACCCAAATCGCCCTGTGCCCGGCAGCTGAAGCCGGCCTGAAACGGGGAAACCTTTGCCCGAGAAGAGTTCATCCTGCACGGGCAGAAACCGCATTGTACATCGGTATCACCCCTCTCCCTTCTGTGTCTATAATGTACCACAAAACCGGAAATTTGTCAAGCGTTTTTGTGCAAAAATCATAAAAATTTTATCATCTTTCGGCAAAAGCCTCACTGAGCTTTGCGATTACTATGTCGAAGTCGAGAGGCTTCCCCACGTGGCCGTTCATCCCTGCGGCGAGGCAGCGCTCAATGTCCTCCTTAAAGACGTTCGCCGTCATGGCGATGATCGGAATCGACCCGGCGCGCGGCAGCCCGGAGGCGCGGATTCGCCGCGTGGCCTCGTACCCGTCCATCTCCGGCATGTGTATATCCATGAGGATCGCGTCGTACAGCTCCGGGTTCTCGGTGAACCTCCGGACGGCGATCGCGCCGTTCTCGGCGCAGTCTATCTCAAGTCCCGTGGGCCCAAGCAGCGTCACGACAATCTCGCGGTTGATATCCACGTCCTCGGCGAGCAGTATCCTGCGACCCGTGAAATCGACGGCGCCCGCGCCCGCCTCGTCCCGCTCGCTCTTGTTCAGCCCGAGCACCTCACGCAGCAGGGAGGATATCTCCGACGGGAACACGGGGCGCGACAGCATCCCCGTCACGCCGGAGTGCGTCGCGGAGTCCTCGGCGTCGTTCCACTCAATCGAGGGCATTATCGCGATAATCGGCGCGCCGATGCCCCGCGCGCGTATTTCGGACGCGAGCGCGGCTCCGCCGGCGCGCCAGTCCGCGAGGAACACCTCGTAGGCGTCGCCACCGCGCTCCGCGATGAGGCGCAGCGCCACGTCGCTGTCCGTGACGGCGTCGCACCGCGCTCCGAGCCGCGCAAACACCTCGGCCAGATAGCTGCGCTCCTCCTCCGCGCCGTCAACGACGAGGACGCGCACGCCTGGGAGCGACGGCTCCTCGGACGCGGTCTCTCCGCGCGGCATTTTCACCGTAAAATAGAAGGAAGAACCCTTTCCGAGCTCTGACTCTATCCATATATCGCCGTTCATCATGTCCACAATGCTGCGCGAGATCGCGAGGCCGAGACCCGTGCCGCCGTACTTGCGCGACACGCTCGAATCCGCCTGCTGAAACGAATTGAACAGCCGCGCCTTCTGCTCCTCGCTTATGCCGATGCCCGTGTCCTGCACGACAAACTGCACGGTGCAGATACCGAGCGCGTCCTCGCCAAGCAATTTCGTCCCCACGCGCACGGTGCCGCCCTCCGGCGTGAACTTCACCGCGTTTGACAGGAGGTTTGTGATAACCTGAGCGAGGCGCTGGTCGTCGCCGTACAGTGTGCGCGGAATGTCGGGGTCGATCGTGACGTAAAAGTCGTGGCGCAGCTCGACGGCGCGGAACTCGCTCACGTTCGCGGCCTGACGGAGCATTTTTTCAAAATCAAAGCTGACGGGCGACAGCTCAAGCTTGTTCGCCTCGATCTTTGACATGTCGAGTATGTCGTTTATTATGCCGAGCAGGTGATTCGACGCGGTCTTTATCTTCTCAAAGGAATAGTCCTTGCGCTCCGCGTCCGACGCGGCCACGCCTATCGCCGTCATGCCGATTATCGCGTTCATCGGCGTGCGTATCTCGTGCGACATCGTGGACAAGAACTCGCTCTTCGCGCGGTTCGCGGCGACGGCCTGCTCAAGCGCCTGCGCGCGCTCCTTTTCCTTCTCCTGCAAGAGCTTGATGAACTCGTCGGAGCGCGTTATCCTGCCGAGCATACTGTTAATATTCTCGCCGAGCAGGCGGAACTCGTGGCTGCGCTCATAGCGCGAGATGTCGATCGCGCCATCCTGACCGAGCGCGCCTATGTCGTGGCTGAGTCCCTCGAGCGGCTTGATAACCGTTCTTGTGAGCAGGAAATACATTATCGCGGCGAGCGCGGCAATCACGATAAGTCCGATGAAAACCGATATCTCCACGGGCTTCGCCATGTATTCGGAGAGCTC